>CAKMQO010000025.1 GCA_927911695.1 uncultured Gemella sp.
ATTCATGGCTTCTCTCCTAAAAATAATGTTTTACCATTATAACAGGTTTAAAAAAAATTATTCAAGAGAAAAAATGTTATTTTTAAATTAAAAATTATTTCTCTAAGGTGAACTTTTATAAAATTAGCTCGACAAATAGAATAGTCGAGCTAGTTTACTATATTTTTTTAGAATAGTATTTTTTAAAAGTTAAAAAAATGTATATGTAAGAAAGTGCACTAAAATTCCAAATAAGTATAAGATGTTACTTGATACTGTTACTTCTAGAGAAAGATACTTTGGAAGTAGCTTTAATTTATTTAGAATAGGTATTAGAATAAAAGAAATCTCAAATATAATTAACGAAGAAATATATATAAACCACTTATTTTTATCTGTTTTTTTATAAATTAATAGATATAAGCAAACTGATGATCCTAAAGCTAATAATAATATAGAGAATACTGTTATAATTGGTTGTATAGTTCTAGTGAATACAGAAGGCACTAGAGAACTAATAATTAATATTAAAAGATAAACTAGAGAAAATCTTAATAGTTTTCCTTTATTTTCCTTTGGAAGTTCTACAAGTATTGATGAAGATAATTTATCTATGTCATCCCCAAAAACATCGGTAAAGTTTTTTCCCTGTTTTTGATATAGAATCAAATCTTGTAATATTTCCAGTAATTGAATTTCTAGTTCTGATTCTTTTTTTGTAGTATTTTTCATCCGACAAGCAACTAAAAGTTCTTCATAATATTTCTTATTATCTTCATTAAGTTGTGATCTAAGTTTGTTATTTTGTTTTATTAAGTCAGCAATGTTCATAATTAATCCTCCTCTAGACTTTATTCGTTTTCTAAAATTTTTGTTATTGTAGTACTTATATTTCCCCATACATTTTTAAATGAGTTTATATACTCTTCACCATTTTTGGTAATTGAATAATATTTTCTAGGAGGTCCAGAGGTACTCTCTTTTAAGTAACTAGTGACCATATGTTCCTTTTCTAGTTTTAAAAGTAGAGGATAGATAGTTCCTTGGGCAACCATATCGAGCCCATAATTGGAAAGTTGCTCAGTTATTTCGTAGCCGTACATTTCTTTATTTTTTATTAGCTGTAAAATACATGCTTCTAATGTACCTTTTAGTATTTGGGAAGTGTTTATCTCCATTCTGTTCCTTCTTTCTTTTAATATCTAGTCGTGATTAGCTAAGTAAGAGATGTTCTTGATAAAACTATTTTAGAAATAATTTTCAGCTTTAGTTCCGCTATCTTGTTATACATAATAGTATCATAAACAGGTTATCTTGTAAAGCAAAATAGTAGTATGTGAGATTATAAATTTACTATGAAAAATTATATATATAAAGTAAGTGAAGATAATATATGGGAAAATTTATATTAAACTATTGTATTTCTATTGAATTGTATGATTTACTGTTATAGAAATGGTATAATATAATAAAAAATAAAGGAGTATAAGTATGGCTACAATAACTTTTTCAATTTGGCAATTATTTAAAGAAAATAGAAATGGAATACGATGGAAAAACCCTGTTAGTGAAGATTTCCCTAGGGAATTTGATGAAAATTTAGATTCAATAAAGGGGATTAATCATGTATCAATATTTAGCGATGATAATTATATTTTTTTGTGATAGAATCAGGAAGTTTAGAACCTAGAGATGAATATGTTATTGATAAAAAATCTAAAAAGAAAAGAAAAAACCCTAAAAAAGAAACTGAAATTGAATTGTTAAAACAAATATTTGCATATTATGATTTTAATTCGAATTTATTATATTTGTCAGATGTAAGGAATAAAAGAACTTTCGAAGATATTATACGAAAAATTACAAGTGGAAACTTTATGATTAAAGGAATCTATGAAGAAAAAGAAACATTCCTTAAATTGCTTAGAAATGTAGAAGAAATTAAAATTCACCTCAAAAATAATCTTTTCTCGGAAGATTCAGAGAAAAGAAAGGCATTGATTGATTTAGTTGGAACTAATGAAATTACTGATTTAACACTGGATATAAAGGCTAATTCACATAGATTCAATCCTATTAATCTTTTAAATAAATTAATGAAGGAGGAGAAAGATTATGCAATTAGTGGTTTGTTAATACGTGGAAGTGATGAGAGTGGATTTGAACATGTATATAATCAACAAACTTTTATAAAAAAAATAACTGTTGATGCAGAAAAATATTCAGGCAAATTTGATGCAGAGGATGTTAAAATAAATCTTCAAAGAAAGATTAAGGAGCTTACTGATGTTAAAACTAAGTAAAAAAGATAGAAGGATATTTTGGAGTACAATAATCATATGTCTGGTTTCGTCTTATTGTTTAAAAAGTATTTTTTTTGCAAAAAATGAATTCATAATTACAATATTAACTGTTATTATTGGTTTTATATTGTCAGCAATTGCAATAATTTTTTCTTCTTCATTAAGGAAAGAGTTATACGACCAAAAATCTAAAGGTTATGAATCACTTTGGCATAGATTGATTTCGATTTGTTACAGAATTTTTATATTTAATTTACTTTTTGTGGGAGCTATCGCGATTTTACCAGCATGTGTTCCAAACTGGATTATTATGGGATTATTTATTAATTCAATTGTTGAGTTAATATTCGTAATACATATATTGTTTAGATTATTATCCGTTGAGATAGTTTAATAAAAAATTTACTAAGTAATTTTTAGTAACTTCTATGTATGGAAAAAAAGTAAAAAAATAAAAAAAGACAAGGATTTAAAACCTTGTCTTAATCATTATACCAGCAGCCGGGGTCGAACCGGCACGATGTTGCCATCGCTGGATTTTGAGTCCAGTGCGTCTGCCAATTCCGCCATGCTGGCATATGTATATGATATCATACATAAAAGTCATTGTCAATTTAGCTATTTTTATAAAAACTTGAGCATTTATAAACAATATTTAATTTAAATTTTAATTACAAAGTTTACAATAAGATAGTAAGACTATTTAAAGTAGTGTTAAAGTGCATTATTATATAATTTAATTTATCTTACAAAGTTAAAAATGTAAGGGTAGAACATAAAGCCTATGTCTACAAGGATAGTCAACTGTAAAACAATGTAAAATAAGTGTTTTTAGTTGACAATTAAAATATTTTTTCAATAGTATATTGTAAAACTATAATATATGTAGTATAATTATAGAAGTATATAGAATTATAAAAATATTAATGTTATTTTTATAAAGGAGTGTGAGTGCTGGTGGTAGTTACATTGTTTACATCGCCAAGTTGTACTTCTTGTAGAAAAGCGAAAGCTTGGCTTATTGAAAATGGAATAGACTTTGTGGAAAGAAATATTTTTTCAGAAGCTCTGACAACAAATGAGATTAAAGACATTTTGTCTATCACGGAGCACGGAACAGAAGATATAATCTCATTCAGATCGAAAACTTTCCAAAAATTGAATTTGGATATTGAAAGTATGTCAATTCAAGAATTATATAAAGTTATTCAAGATAATCCAGGAATGCTTAGAAGACCTATCATTGTCGATGATAAGAGATTACAAGTTGGGTATAATGAAGATGAAATAAGAAGATTCCTTCCAAAGGAAATAAGAGTAAATCAATTAAAACAAATAAAAAATATGGTTAAGTAAGTACGCCCTGATACTACTTTTTCCGATTAATTTAAAGGTTGATATTAGGTATCAACCTTTTTTTATGGGATGAAATTTAGTGATAATTCTGTAAAAAGTTATACAATAAATAAAAGAAAGAGGTACTTGATGGAAAGAGAAGATATAAAATTTATTACTGGAGAAATCCATTTTTTAGAGTTAGTAGAAAAGAAAAGTTCATCATTAGTTTTTAAAGGACCGAATGAAGAAGAAATTAGCTGTAACGAATCTGACGTAGAAAGTTTAGATGATTACGAAATTGGAGAAGAGTATTCAATGTTCGTATACCCTTCACGTAGTGGGAAATTATTCGCAACACCGAATATTCCAGAAGTTACGGTTGGAGATTATTCGTTTAGTAAAGTAGTAAAAGTAGAGGAAGATCGAGTAGGACTTGATATTGGATTTTCTCGTGAAATTCCACTTTTAGGTGAAGATTTACCGAAATTACGAAGTGTTTGGCCTAAAGAAGGTGACGAACTATTTATTACTTTACGTCGTGATTTTAGTGGACAATTATTTGCGCGTTTGGCGACAGAGACTATCGTAGCATCATTATATTCTAAAGCAACTAAGAATATGAAAAATAAAGATATTGAAGCTTATCCATACCGTTTAATGCGCGTTGGGACATTCCTATTAACAAAAGACGGTTACAAAGTTTTTGTTCATGAAAGTGAACGTGAAAAAGAACCACGTTTTAGGAGAAAAAGTTACTCTACGTGTTATTGGTGTTAAAGATAACGGAGAAATTAATGGTTCATTCTTACCTCGAGCTCACGAAAGAATGGATGCTGATGGTCAGGCTATCATGGATTACATTGAAAACAACGGTTATTGTGAGTTTACAGATAAATCAGATCCAAAAGAAATTAAAGCAGTGTTTGGAATGAGTAAGGGAAGTTTCAAACGTGCCGTAGGAAGATTGTTCAAGAATAAATTAATTATGATTGAAGAAGACGGGTTATATAAACGTAAAGGAAGATAAGATTATGAAAAAAGTAAAATTAGATAAAAATGCATTATTAGGTGGTATTGTATTAGAAAATGATAAATATCAAGTGGTACATATGAATCTAAAAGTAGGGGAATCAAACAGATTCATATAGCATGATAAAAAATATTTTATTATTGAATATTAGCGGAAAGATTACAGTTTCTTTTGAAGAAGAGGTTGAGACTGTAAATGAATTTGAACTATTAGAAATTCCAGCAGGGGTAGAGCATGTAATAACTTGCTTACAAGATGCGCAGGTTTTTGTAGTAAAACTATAACTTACATAAGGTGGCTTAAATGGAATATCTTTTTAGGCCACCATTATTAATTTTAAAGTAGAGGAATACGATGGAAGTACAATTTTTAGGAACTGGAGCTGGGCTTCCAGCAAAATTTAGAAATACACAGAGTTTTGTATTTAACTTTATGCAAGAACTAAAAGAGTGTTGGATGTTTGACTGTGGAGAGGCGACTCAACATCAGATTTTGAAAACAAATATTAAGCCAACCAAAATAACTAAAATTTTTATTAGCCATCTTCATGCTGATCATGTATTAGGGTTAATTGGTTTTTTATCTTCTAGAAGTTTTCTTTTAGATACGAATGCTTCAAAGGTTACTATTTATGGTCCAGTAGGGATTAAAGATTTTATAGAAAAGAACATGATGTTCACACATTGTTCACTTTCTTATAGCGTGGAATATATTGAAATTTCTAGTGAACAGTGTATAATAGATAATAAAACTGTTACTGTTTTTAGCTATCCATTAGCTCATAATGTTGAATGTTTTGGATATAAAATTATATTTAAAAAACAAAAAGGGAGCTTAGATGCAGATAAGTTAAGAGAATTAGGAATTATGCCAGGGCCGTTTTATAGAGAAATAAAGGAATCAGATACTTTCGAATTTAATGGAAAGGTCTATAATTCAAGTGAATTTTTATCTGAAGATAAACCTGGAAAAGAAATCTCGATTATACCAGATACAAGATACTTTGTAGGATTGGATGAATTTGTTAAAAATAGTAATATCATTATTACAGAGTGCACCTACTTATTAAAAGAAGATGCGCACCATGCGAGAAAAAATTATCATTTGAGTATTTTAGATGTTGAGAAGATGATAGAAAATAGTAAGGTTGAAAATTTATTTTTAACACATATTAGTGCAAGATATGATAGAAACATCGAAAAAGATGCTGTAGAGTCGCTATGCGATAAATGTAGTGTGAAGATTGCACATGATCTAGAAGAATATACTTTGTAAAGAGATGGAGGAAATTATGAAAATAGATTTAGAAGAAAAAACTATTGAAGTAGAGAAAATATTCGAAGGTAAAGTTCTTGATTTAGAAGTACATACAGTAACTTTACCAAACGGAGAAACTTCAACACGTGAACTGATAAATCATAGAGGAGCAGTGGCGATATTAGCACTCACCAAAGAAGATGAGGTAATTCTTGTTGAGCAATATAGAAAAGCTATCGAAGCTGTAACTTTAGAAATTCCTGCAGGTAAATTAGAGCCTGGAGAAGATAATAAGAAATTAGCCGCTATTCGTGAACTACAAGAAGAAACAGGATATGTTGTTGAAGAAGAGAAACTAGAAATGCTATGTGACGTGCATGTAGCTCTTGGTTATAGTTCAGAATTGATCACTATATATTATGTTGATAATTTAGAGTATGCAGGAGAACAGAATCCAGATGATGATGAATTCATTAATTTACGAAAATACAAAGTTGAAGAAGCATTCAAACTTTTAGATGATAATGTTATAACTGATAGTAAGACTATGCTTGCATTATCTTACTTAAAAAATAGGAAAGGCGCAAAATAATATATGACTATTTATGATGAGATAATTAAAATAATTCAACAATCACCATATAAACTAACACCTCAAAGGGAAAAAATTGTTGAGATTTTAGTAGAAAATGATGAACAGCACCTTAGTGCTGAAGAATTGTACTTTATTTTAAAAGATAAAACACCAGATATCGGTATTGCTACAGTTTATAGAACTTTAGATATTTTCTATGAATTAAAAATCTTAGAAAAAATATCTTTTAGTAATGGTGTTTCTAAATATCATTTAAGACAATCTGTAGATGATGAACTTCATCATCATTTAATTTGTACTAATTGTAATAACATAGAGAAAGTATCAAATCCTATATTTAACAAACTTATTGAATATATGAGAAAAGAATACTCATTTGAAGTTCAGGATAACTCTTTATCATTTTATGGTACTTGCGCTAAGTGTAAGGATAAAGGTGGAAATTAATGCATTTTGACAAATTAGAGAAAATATTATTACTTATCTCTAGTGTAGTTTATGTAGTATACATCGGGTTTGTTGGAAGTATGATCAATCTGTTTCGAGAGTATGTAGGAAATGAGTATTTAAGAACTAAAATTGTTGATCAGATTCGTGAACAAACGCGCCTTACTCAAGATAGTGCTAATGTCTCTACAAAAGATATGCATTTTATCTTTCAAATTATGGGACAACTTGCATGGGTATACTTTGCACTTTTAGTAGTGTTATTTTTACTATTGCTTTTTGTGATTTTTAAAAAGGGAATAAATCACAATATAGTGGCATTTCTACTTTTAGTGTATAGTATATTATTATTAATCTTTAGTTTAGGTATATTATTTATTAGTTGTTTAATATACTTTTTCTTAGGAATAAGAATAATATTAATAAGAAATTCAGAAAAATATAAGCGTGAAGCATAATTTCCGAGGAATTCAGTTTCTTCGGAAATTTTTTTGTGAAATTTTTATAAAAATATAAGTATGTTGAAGTAATACGATAGTAAAATATTAAAAAATATCAAGAAATCTGAGAAGGTAAGTCATTATTAGGGGAATAGTAAAGTAAAATGTATTCAATCTATACTGTTAGTATTCTTTAGAGATAGAGAGTATCTATCAAATAATAAATATTAAATAAAAGTGAAAAAAATACTATGCTTATTTAGAGTTTTTTTAGGAATTATCAGTTTGCAAAAAATGGATAAAACTAATATAATTCTTAGTATAATTTATTTTTTAGGAGGACTTATGAAAAATAAAGTTATTAAGATTTTAAAACGATTAGCAATAGTGTTAGTAACCTTGCTATTGCTGGTAGGAGGTTATGGATATTATTTTGTTCATAAGTCTTTACCAACAGTAGAAGGGAAGACAGAATTAAAGATTTTAGACAATAGTGTAAAAATATCGCGAGATAAAAATGGAATTCCAACGATTGAAGCTGAAAATGATAGTGATTTATATAAAGCTCAGGGGTATATTCATGCTCAAGATAGATTATTTCAGATGGATTTAGCGAGAAGACAAGCGAGTGGTAGACTTTCTGAAGTAGTTGGTGAAGCAGCGTTAGAAAATGATAAGAAATTTCTAGTTTTTTCTTTAAGGAAAGCAGCAGAAGAATCTTACAAGGATTATTCAGAAGAAGCTAAAAAAATATTAGAAAATTATGCTCAAGGAGTAAATTCATTTATTGAAGAAGCAAAAAGAGATAATAAATTACCTTATGAGTTTTCTTTATTAGGGTATTCTCCTGAAAATTGGACTCCTATTGATTCTTTAACTGTCGGAAAATACATGGCTTATGATTTAGGCGGGCACTGGGATCACTTAGGATTTAATAATTGGATTTTAAACAATTTAGGTGAAGAAAATCTAAAACAGTTACTTCCTGATAGTTTTTCAAAAAATAAAGATAATGAAGAAATTATAAAAGCGAATCAAGGTATAGATGTTAGTATAGATAAGAATACAGCTAAGACTGAGCGACCACCGATGGAAAATGGTAGCAATGACTGGGTTGTTTCTGGTAAAAAAACTAAATCGGGTAAGCCGTTATTGGCAGATGATCCTCATTTAGGGCTAGGTACTCCATCAGTTTGGTATCAGATGTCACTTTCAACACCAAATAATAAAGTTTCAGGTGTCATTTTTCCAGGGGTACCTGGTATAATTCTTGGTCATAATGAACACATAGCATGGGGAGTTACGAATTTTGGACCAGATGTTCAAGACCTTTATATTGAAAAACGACAAGAGAATAATCCATATAAATTTAAATACGATAATGAATATTATGATGCTAAAGTTGATAAGTATTCAATAAAAGTAAAAGGAAAAGACGCTGTCGATTTTGAGGTTGTTAATACGAAGCATGGACCAATAATTGATCAACTGCTGAAACCGTTAGGAAATAAAGATACGAGTTTTCAATGCAGTGGACTGCACTTGAATCGACACAAGAACTAGAAGCTATTTTAAATATAGATAAATCGAAAAATTGGCAAGAATTTGAGAAATCATTGGAAAAATTCAAAGCACCAGCTCAAAACTTTGTTTTTGCGGATAATGAAGGAAATATAGCTTATAAATCAAATGGTAATGTACCTATTAGGAAAAAGGGAGATGGGAATCTTCCTGTACCAGGTTATAGTAGTGATTATGGATGGAGTGGTTATGTTTCATATGATAAATTACCGAAACTCGTTAATCCAGAAGAAGGTTTTATTGCGACAGCGAATACAGAAACTGTGAAAACTGATTATCACACATCAAACGTTTGGGCACAGCCATATAGAAAAGCTCGTATAGATGAAGTATTATCAAAGAAAAATAATTTAACAGTTGATGATATGAAGAAACTTCAAATGGATACAAAAAATCTATATGCACAAGAATTTTTACCAAACTTCTTAAAAAATATAAATGTTGATAAAATTTCTAAAAAAGAAGTAGTTGATAAACTAAAATCATGGAATAATGTAGACGAGAAAGATGAAGCAGCTCCGTTAATTTTTGATTTATGGATGAAAAAAATTCAATCTTATATACTAAAAGACAAGATGGATGCAGATGTTTACAAATTTATGCCTCATAAAGAGAGTTATGTAGATAAGGTACTTAGAGATAGTTTAAACGGTAAAAAAGTAAATCTTATTGAGGAGAAAAATGGACTACAAGAGGTATTAACAAACAGTTTAAATGAAACTATAACTGAATTAGAAGGTAAATATGGGAATGACGTATCTAAATGGAAGTGGGGAAAAGCTCATACATTAGGATTCAGGCATCCATTATCTAAATCATCTGCATTGTTAGCATATTTCTTAAACCCGAAAGAATTTCCTATTTCAGGTTCTAAAGTTACAGTTCAAGCAGCGAAACAAAATGAAGAAGGACTTGTAAATCATGGTGCATCATGGAGATTTGTTTATGACTTTGAGACTAAAACAGGACATCATGTTGTTGGACCTGGACAAAGTGGACACTTCTTAAGTGATAATTATGATGATCAAATTGAAAAATGGGTAAAAGGAGAATATACGAGTGAATCTATAGGAAATATTCCTAAGGATAGAGTATTGGAACTTGTACCTGGAAAATAATAAAAATAATGGAAAGTAATAAAGTTTTCTTGTTACTTTCCATATTTTAATTGAAAAAATATAGAATACCATAAAAATAATTTGAATAAAGAAAAAAATCTGATATAATTAGGCTAACAAGTAGGGCAGTGGTTTGAAGAAGGAATACGCTCTGAAAAGAGAAATGGCGGTGCGAATCCGTCCGACTACTTGTTATGACATCTATTTTTATAGGTGTCTTTTTTATTTAATTAATAACAAAATAATAAGCATCATGTTATAATAAAATTAGAAAGATTTTAAAGAAAATAAGTAGGAGAGAAAATGAACGTTAGAGAGAATTTTGAAACAATAACAAGAGAAATAGCGGAAACTTGTAAACAAGTAGGAAGAAATGCTGATGAAGTGAAATTAATAGCTGTAACTAAATATGTTACTGATGTTAGAGTTGAAGAGGCGATAGAAGCTGGAATTACAGATTTTGCTGAAAATCGTCCACAAAATTATGTTGAAAGAAAGGGTAAATATTCTGATAAGACTTGGCATTTAATTGGAAGTTTACAAACACGAAAAGTACGTGATGTAATTAATGAGGTTGATTATTTCCACGCATTAGATAGAGACAGCTTAGCTAAAGAAATCGAAAAACGTGCAGAAAAAGAGATTAAATGTTTCGTGCAGGTGAATGTTTCTGGAGAGGAGAGTAAACATGGTTTAACTTCAGAAGAAGCCGTTGATTTTATTAAATCATTGGAACAATATTCAAAAATTAAAGTTGTAGGTCTAATGACTATGGCACCTTTTGTTGAAGATGAAGAAATACTACGTAATTGCTTTAGAAAATTAAGACAGTTACGTGATGA
>CAKMQO010000026.1 GCA_927911695.1 uncultured Gemella sp.
CATCTTCTAAGAGCGATACTACTTCTTTTAATTTTTCTACATTGTCTATATCGGGTTGCTTAAGTAAATTGTACTTACCCCCTAATGCTACAGTCTTTTTAATTTTATTTTGCAACAATCTATTTAAAGCCACCACTATCATATCGTAGTTGTTAACTTTATTCTTTAGATATTTTTCTAACTCACCATGAATCATTACGTGAGCTGTTGCCATATCTACATCATAGAAGTAACTTTGTAGAAGTTTATTAATCTCCGCTATATCTTCTGCAGTGAAATCCGCATCAAGTTTATAGTTTTGTTGGAATACTTCTCCTATATTTGTTACTAATATAACAAGAATACTACGACTACTTAGAAGAATAACCTCTATTTTATTAATGCGCCTATCCGTTTTTGTCGGGGCTAGTATCACCGCCGTACAATCAGTTAAGTCCGATAGTACTATTGCATTTTTTTCTAGATAGTTATTTTCCGATACTATATCACCACCAGAGAGTTGTTTAAGTTTTTCATTCTCACTATTCGATAGTTCATAATCTTTTTTTATGTAATCTACATAATAGCGATAACCTTTTTCCGAAGGTACTCTACCTGATGAAATATGAGTCTTCTTAATCAATCCTTCTTTTTCTAATTTACTCATATCATTTCTTATCGTTGCCGAACTGAAATCAATATTTTGAGCAATTTGCTTAGAACCTACAGGCTGATTAGTCGTTATAAAATTTTCGACTATAGATTGAAGAATGAGTACTTGTCTATCTATTAACATTGTCATCACCTATTCTCCAATTTTGTGTTTTAGCACTCTAAGTATCTGACTGCTAATCACATATATAATAATATCATTAAGGTCAAAAATAAGTCAATAGCTTTTTTGAAATTTTTTTTGACTTTTTTTTGACCTTTCTGTTTTCCATATAAGAAAAACCTTGTAATACCAAGTTTTAAATGAGTCTTAAAAAGTATATATTGAAACAAATAATAATAAGAAAACCCTTCAAAAATTTTCATCACTTATGATATAATAAAGTTTAATCAATAGAAAAGGAGTTTTTTATAATGAAGAAAATATTTAAACTTTGTACTGTACTTTTATCTTCCCTACTTATACTAACAGCATGCTCAAGTGAAAAAACAAAAGTATTTACTACAAAATATGGAAGTAATCAAGAAAATGAAACAACATTAACTTATAAAGGAGAGATTGTTAATAGATTAAAAACTATTTCTAATATCACTGATCTAGGAACTGATGAAGAAGCAGCCTACAACAGTATAAAGACATCTATCGACCAAGAGAATAAAGTTATCGATGGACTTTCTTACACTATTGAAAAGAAAGATGGAAAAGTAATTATTACTTGGGATTTAGATTTTACTAAAATAAACTTTGAAAAAGATAAGGATCGCTTGCATTTCAAAAAATCTTCTTTAGATGAAGAAAGAAAGTTAAGCTACATAGAAGAAAACCTTAAGAAAAATGGTGCTGTAGAGAAAAAATAATATTTTATAAATAGAGTGTTTATCAGCTAGAACTTTTAATCTTGCTGATAAACACTCTTTTCCTATGAATACACTGGATTTTATCCTCACCTTCCTTGTATCTTCAGGAAAATTCTTGTATAATAAGTAAACGAAAGAAGTTAATAGAGGTAAAAATTTTGGAACTTATTGAACTTAGAAAAGAACTCGAAGAAAATTAACAAAAAATAACGGAATTTAAAACTTCATTAAAAATAGAAGATAAAACTGAACGAGTTGCTGAAATTGAAAATATGATGCTAGAGGCCGATTTTTGGAATGATAGCGAAGCAGCTAGTCTACTAGTTACCGAATCAAAAAGTATAAAAAAAGAACTTGACGAATTTAGCGAGATGATAGACTATTTAGAGCACTCTGAAGAGATGGTTGAATTTCTAAAAGATGAAGATGATGAAGAAATTTATCAAGATTTACTAGAAACAGTGGTCAATCTAAAATCAAGCGTTGAAGATTTTAGCTTTAGATTATTATTCTCAGAAGAATATGATAACAACACTGCTATACTAGAAATACACGCCGGGGCTGGTGGAACTGATGCTACAGATTGGTCAGAATTAATGTTACGTATGTATGAAAGATTCTTCACAAAACAAGGATTAAAATACAGCTACTTAAACTATCAATCTGGTGATATCACTGGAGTTAAATCAGCAACTATAAAAATTGAAGGTGACTTTGCATATGGATTATTAAAAGGAGAAAAAGGTGTTCACCGAGTTGTTCGTATCTCACCTTTTGATCCATCTGGAAAAAGACATACATCATTCGCTTCAATCGATGTAATTCCAGAATTTAATGATGATGAAATTAACATTGAAATTAATAATGAAGATTTAAAAATAGACACTTACAGAGCTCAAGGAGCTGGTGGGCAGCATATTAACACTACTGATTCAGCAGTTCGTATTACCCACCTTCCTACTGGTATCGTCGTTCAATCACAAGCAGAACGAAGCCAAATTAAAAATAAAGATGCTGCGATGAAAAATTTAAAATCAAAACTTTATCAACGTGAAATAGAAGAAAAAGAAAAAGAATTAGCAGCAATTCGAGGTGAACAAAAGGATATCGGTTGGGGTTCTCAAATTCGTTCTTATGTATTTACTCCATATACAATGGTAAAAGATCACAGAACAAACTA
>CAKMQO010000027.1 GCA_927911695.1 uncultured Gemella sp.
ATAACCCAGAATTCACTATGATCGAATTATATGAAGCTTATGCTGATTTCAATGATATTATGGACTTAACTGAGTCTATGATTGCATACATCTGTAATGAAATTCACGGTACTACAAAAATTATGTATGGTGAAGATGAAATTGATTTAACTCCAAAATGGCGTCGTGTACATATGGTAGATGCTATTAAAGAAGTAACTGGAGTTGATTTCTGCAGAATGACTGATGAACAAGCTCATGCATTAGCTAAAGAACACAACGTTCCAGTTAGAAAAGATATGAAAGTTGGACACATTATTAATGAATTCTTCGAAACATTTGTAGAAGAAACATTAGTTCAACCAACATTTGTTTATGGTCACCCTGTAGAAGTATCTCCATTGGCTAAAACTAATGCTGAAGATACAAGATTCACAGATCGTTTTGAGTTATTTATCGTTAGACGTGAACATGCGAATGCATTCAGTGAGTTAAACGATCCAATCGATCAAAAAGAAAGATTCTTATCTCAAATGGATGAAAAAGATGCAGGTAACGAAGAAGTTTATGAAATGGACGAGGACTTCGTAGAAGCATTAGAATACGGTATGCCACCAACAGGTGGATTAGGAATTGGAATTGATAGATTAGTTATGTTATTAACTAACTCAGCTTCAATCCGTGACGTATTATTATTCCCATACATGAAACACAAGTAAACTGATGTTGATATATCAAGATTTGTAGCGTGTAGCTTATAAAAAATAGCAAATATTTATAAAAATTAAATCTCCCTAAAAATTAGGAAGCTTTAATAGAAATTAAAGGGAGCTTAGTCTCCCTTTTTGTATATAATAAGATATATAAGGAGTATCCAATGGCAAGCTTTTTTGATAAATTAAAAGAAAAATTTTCTGCTAAGGAAGAATTAAATGAAGAACTGATTTCACTTGATGAATATGAAGAATTTGTCGAGAGTCAGTTTGTAACTGAAAAATTTAAAAAAGGTCTTAAGAAATCACGTGATAATTTCTCTAATGCACTTAATAATTTAATTAGCTCATATAGGGAAATTAACGAGGAGTTTTTCGAGGATTTAGAAGAACTGTTAATTCAATCGGATGTTAGTTATAATACTGTATTAGAATTAGTTGATTACTTAAAAGTTGAATCACAAAGACAAAATTTAAAAGAACCAAGTGAACTACAAAGTATGATTATTGAAAAACTTGTCGATGTTTACATGGAAGGTACTGTAAAATCTGAATTAAACTATGCGCCAGAAAAAGAACTTTCTGTATTTCTATTTGTAGGGGTTAATGGAGTTGGTAAGACTACTTCTATTGGTAAACTAGCTCATAATCTTAAAAAAGAAGGGAAAAAAGTACTTATAGCTGCTGGAGATACATTCAGAGCAGGTGCAATTGATCAGCTTGATGTATGGGCTAAACGTAGTGGTGCAGATATAGTTAAATCACATGAAGGAGCTGATTCAGCAGCGATAATCTTTGATGCGATTCAATCTGCCAAAGCAAAAGGCTACGATGTATTATTATGTGATACAGCCGGTCGTTTACAAAATAAAGATCATTTAATGAAAGAACTTGAAAAAATTGTTCGTGTAATTAAGAAGGAAGTTCCGGAAGGACCTCATGAAGTGTTATTAACAATCGATGCAACAACTGGCCAAAACGGAATTCTTCAGGCTAAAACATTTAAAGAAGTTAGTGATGTTACAGGTGTAATTCTTACTAAACTTGATGGAACTGCTAAAGGTGGTATTGTTATAGCTATTAAGAAAGAATTAGGAATTCCAGTTAAACTTGTTGGATTAGGAGAAAATATTGATGATTTAGAAGTATTTGATCCTGAACAATATATTTATGGGTTATTCTATCAAGAAAATACTGAACAAAAAGAAGAACAAGCAGAAGAATAAAAAATAATAGTTGAAAATATTCATTTTACATGTTTTTATAACAGTGTAAAATGGATATTTTTTTATTATACAAATGAACAATTATTAGAATCAAATTGCTATAGTAAATCGATGAAAATATTTTAATATTAAATTGGAATTATTTATCAAAATTAATTGAAAAAAAAGCAATAAAAGTATATAATAGATATATTAAGAAGGCAATAATATATGGAGGATTATAATGGGATTTTTATCTAAATTATTCGGAAAAAAAGAAGAACAAGTACAAGAGTTAGTATTAAACTCATACATGAAAGGTAAAGTGGTAGATATTACTGAAGTACCCGATCCAGTATTTGCTCAAAAAATGATGGGAGATGGATTTGCAATTATTCCTGAAGAAGGAAAATTAGTATCTCCAGTAGCTGGAGAAATTATCCAAGTATTCCCAACAAAACATGCTTTTGGTATTAAATCAGGAGAAGTAGAAATTCTTATCCACGTTGGATTAGAAACAGTTGCGATGAAAGGTGAAGGTTTCGATGTAGCTGTATCTGCTGGAGATAGAGTTGAAGTAGGTCAAACTTTATTAACTTATGATTAGAACTAGTTAAAGAAAAAGCTAAAGATATTATTACTCCTTGTGTAGTTACTAACATGGATGTAGTAGCTAACATCGAAGTATTAAAATTAAATGAAACTGTTGATTTCTTACAAGAAGTAGCAAAAGTAAAACTTAAATAGACCTATGTCTATTTAAGTTTTACTGTTAGTGGCGAAATTATGAATGATAAGAAATTTTGGAAGATTATATATCTGTATATAACAAAATATAATTATAGTATATTATATTATCGTCCAGAAAAGAAAGATGTCTGGCTTATTAATGAAGATAATGAATTAATAAGATTTATATATGGGGATAGTTTTAAATCAACAGAGATAGATAGCATAGTTTCTAATGTAATTAGAAATGAAGTTAGACTTAAAAAAATGTTTAAACTGAGTAGTTTAAAAATGAAAATCCTTTATGTTTCTCCTGACTTCGATGAAGTTATCGATGATTACAAAAAATATAGAATTTCAAATAGCTTGATTATAGAGCGTATACTTTATAATGAAAAGAATAGTAAACTATTCTTAAAAGAGAAAGACGCTAGATTTATTGAAGGAACGCCAGATACTCTAAGATATAAAAATAGAGTAGTGGAACTTTATAAACGTCAAACACTAGATAGAAATGTTTTTAATGTAAAATATAATATATTATCAGGTATATATTTATTATTATTTTTGGTGAATTTTGTTGTAATTTATTTATCGAATAGTACTTAATTCTTTATATAATTATATTGAATATAGTTATCAAAAATAATAAGTGGACAATTTTATAGGATGTTCACGAGTGTGTTCACTACTGATAATTCCATGAAATTATTGCTGGTATTAGTTTCGATTTTTGTTACTTCAATACTTTTTAATAAAACATTAAATATATTGAAGAGTACAGGGATATTATTAGTAGTATCATTTATTTTTAATTTGCTATTGATATTTGGTTACTCTGGTACGCTTGATATAGCTCTAGTCTCTAATATTGCATTGCTAGGTTCAATTTTTATGGAGCAACTTAGTAAGAAAAATGATAATCTGAAGTTTATGTATTCTGGTACATTGTCAATAGTATATCTAACTATCGCTACACTTGTATTTGAAACTTCAATAATACTCTATGTTTTTTCTTTCATTCTGGGAGTGTTTTTAGAACTTTTCTTAATGAAAAAAAGAAATATATATATTACATTAATATCGATATTAATCTTTAGCGTTCTAGGCGAAGTGCTATTATTAGCGGGCGTAAATACTAAAAGTGTTATTAATAGATATAGAGCGAGCAGAGTAGAGAGTAGATTAGTAAAAACTTATTCAGATGAGGATATATTCAATTTAGAAAAAGAATTAACATCAAAAAACAAATCTGTACTTACTTATTATGAGTTAGGTATGGTGAAAATGACAAATGTAACTAAGCAAGATGCTAAAAAAGTATTCTTGGACGGTATAAGTTTTGATGATACATTTTCTCCAATCTACTATGATTTAGCTGTTATCGAACGTCAAGAAGGTAACTACGAAAAAGCTAAGGAATATGCTAAAAGAGCATATGAACTAGATGGAAGAGAGAAAAATAAAAATCTAGTAGACGAGTTAAGTAAATTTTAAGGTGATGTAAATGATAAATTTTTACGATTTGCAACAATTTTTAAAATCTTTTGGTATAATAATATACATGAAAGATAGAAAACATACATTAAGTATGGTAGAATATGAGGTAAGAGAATTAAGACGCTTAGAATTAATTTCAAAAGAAGATTTTATAAGAGCAATAGCAATTATAAAACATGAAGTTAATCATGAATTATCAAAGGATAGGTGAGATTAAATGGAAAACAACCTTATTTTTATTAAGGTACGTAAGAGAATAGAAGAAGATGTTATGAAGATTGAAGAAATGATTAATGCTTGTGTATCGGTAAAAGGTCAAAGAACATGTCCTTTATATCAAGATGTGATAGATACTCAAATTTACGGTCTTTCAAAAGAAATTAACATTGCTGTGGAAATAGGATGTATTTCAGAAGAAGCTGGACGTATTATTTTAGCTGATTTAGAGGATAAAGCTAGTGAAATGTACGCTAGTGTAATTTCAGAAAGTAAAGCAAACTAGTATGAATTTTTTAAAAAGGTTACATAGATCTATAAGGCATGAAAAAAGACATGTTCGTTTAGATTGGATGGTTGCATTAACACTATTAGTTTTACTAGTTTTGAGCTGTATGATGGTTTATAGTGCAAGTATGATAGGAAATAAATATGGGACATTTACTTCAGGTATACCAGTAAGTGAAACTTATTTCTTACAAAGACAAGCGATGTGGGCTGCACTAGCATACATGGCATTCTTATTCTTTTCAGTAGCTGTACCATTGAAGTTTTTAAAAATAAATTTTTATTAAAAAATGGTTTTATAGTAATGGTTGTTTTACTTATAATACCTTTACTTATGCCTGCAATTAATGGTGCAAAATCATGGATTAGGATAGGAGGAGGATTAAGTTTCCAGCCTTCAACTTTAGCACAGCTGTTTATTATAATATATATGGCGTTTATATTAGAAACTAGAAAAGAAAAATTGAGACAAGTATGTACTAGCTCGGAATTATTAAAAATGTTTGGAATTCCTCTTTCCTTGGTAACACTAATAGCAATACAAAATGATACAGGAATGATGCTTATTACATTGTCTGTAATTGGGATTATGACTTTGTGTTCTAATATGCATTCAAAAAATGTAAAAAAAATCTTATCACTTGCTTTAATTGCAGGGGTAGCAGTACTAATGCTATTTATGATTAAGAATGCTCTATTTTCAAGTGGTACATCGTATAGAACAAATCGTTTGAAAGTATTCTTAAATCCTTTTTCAGAGGATTTAGCGGCAGCCGCAGACCAAGTGATAAATTCATATGTTGCTTTTGGTAATGGGGGAGTATTTGGTAGAGGACTAGGTAACTCTATTCAGAAACTTGGATATCTGCCGGAAGCTCATACAGACTTTATCCTTGCAATTA
The DNA here is from genome assembly GCA_927911695.1 of uncultured Gemella sp. GTDB lineage: Bacteria > Bacillota > Bacilli > Staphylococcales > Gemellaceae > Gemella. Next base: position 5,533 of record CAKMQO010000027.1, read on the forward strand.
TAGCTGAAGAATTAGGTTTCGTTGGAGTACTATTTGTTGTAACATTATTGCTAGTTATTATTGGGAAAGTAATATTTTCTGGTACAAAATCAAGAAATACATTCTCTGCGATGTATTCTTTAGGATTTGCAAGTTTATTAATAGTCCAAGGAGTAGTTAATATTGGTGGGGTAACTGCATCTATTCCAATGACAGGGGTACCACTACCATTTATTAGTAATGGTGGTAGTTCCATCTTAATATTAAGTGTAGGGCTAGGTATAGCTACTAATATTTTATCTCATGTAAAATATTTACGTAGTAATAGTAAAAAATAATTAAGAATTTGGATTGATAAAATTAATCCAAATTCTTTTTATGTTTTTAAATAAGGAAATTGTATAAAATAGAAAAATTTATAATTTCTTATAGTGAGGCTTGCTAACTTTAGATAATCAAGCTATAATAGTAAAGGTAACTTTTAAAGGAGATTTTAGATGAAATTAGAACAATTTGATTTTTATTTACCAGAGGAGCTAATAGCACAAACACCTCTTTTAAAAAGAGATACTAGTAAACTACTTTGTGTAGATAGAAAAAATAATTCACATGAACATAAAGTTTTTTCAGATATTTTAGATTATTTTAATCCTGGGGATACATTAGTACTTAACAATACTAGAGTAATGCCAGCACGATTATATGGTGCAAAAAAGGATACAGGTGCTGCAATAGAGGTACTTTTATTAAAAAATCTTGGACATAATGACTGGGAATGCCTTGTTAAACCTGCTAAAAGAATAAAAGAAGGCAGCATAGTATCTTTTGGTGAAGGTGTAATGGAGGCAGTCTGCACAAAAGTATTAGATGATGGATTTAGACATTTTGAATTTATATATGAAGGAATTTTCCAAGAAAGATTAGATGAACTTGGAACTATGCCTCTCCCACCGTACATTAAAGAAAGATTAACTGATAAAGAAAGATATCAAACAGTTTATTCGAAAGAGGTAGGAAGTTCGGCGGCCCCAACAGCAGGTCTACACTTTACGAATGAATTATTAGAAAAAATAAAAGAAAAAGGTGTAAATATAGCTTATTTAACCCTTCACGTAGGACTTGGAACATTTAGACCTGTAGCTGTAGAAAATATTGAAGAACATGATATGCATTCAGAGTACTATACTTTAGATGAAGATACAGCAAGAATAATTAATAAAACAAAAGAAAATGGTGGAAGAGTATTTTCTGTAGGTACTACTTCAACAAGAACATTAGAAACAATTGCACGTGATAATAATGGGAAAATTGTTGCAGCTTCAGGATGGACAAATATCTTTATTTATCCAGGATTTGAATTTAAATGTGTTGATGGACTGATTACAAACTTCCACTTACCAAATCATCATTAATAATGCTTGTTAGTGCATTTTATGATAGAGAAAAAGTTATTGAATTATACAACATAGCAGTTGAGAATAAATACCGTTTCTTCAGTTTTGGAGATGCAATGATAATAATCTAGTTTAAGAAAGGAAATATTTATATGAGAGATGTAAAAGAAAATGCAGTATGGTATGAACATATAAAAACTTGTAAACAATCGGGTGCAAGATTAGGTATTGTTCACACACCGCATGGTAGCTTCGAAACACCTGTATTTATGCCGGTTGGGACGCAAGCTACTGTAAAAGCAATGTCACCAGAAGAAGTAAAAGGAATGGGTGCAGATATTATTTTATCTAATACTTATCATCTTTGGTTACGTCCTGGTGAAGAGATTGTTGAAAAAGCTGGTGGACTTCACAAATTTATGAATTGGGATGGAAGCATCCTAACGGACTCAGGAGGATTCCAAGTATTTTCTCTAAGTGAGATGAGAAAAATAGAGGAAGAAGGAGTTCATTTTAAAAATCATTTATCTGGAGAAAAATTATTCTTATCACCAGAAAAAGCTATGCATATACAAAATGCTTTAGGATCAGATATTATGATGGCTTTTGATGAATGCCCTGATTATAACCATGACTATAAATATATTCGTCAATCTGTTGAAAGAACAAGTCGTTGGGCTGAGAGATGTCTAGAAGCACATAAAAACCCTAAGACACAAAGTATCTTCGGTATAGTTCAAGGTGCTGGATTTAACGATCTTCGTGAACAAAGTGCTAAAGATTTAGTGAGTATGGATTTTCCGGGATATGCTATTGGTGGTTTATCTGTAGGAGAACCTAAACACGAGATGTACAGAGTTTTAGAACATGTAACACCTTTATTGCCAGCTAATAAAGCGAGATATTTAATGGGAGTAGGATCGCCTGATGCCCTATTTGAAGGCGTTTTAAGAGGAGTTGATATGTTTGACTGTGTATTACCGACACGTATTGCACGTAATGGAACATGTATGACTTCTGAAGGGCGTGTTGTAGTTAAAAATGCTAAATATGCTGAAGACTTTACACCACTTGATCCTGAGTGTTCTTGTTATTGTTGTAAGAACTATACGAGAGCATATCTTCGTCATTTATTCAAAGCTGATGAAATTTTTGGAGCAAGATTAGCGACAACTCATAATATTCATTTCTTAATCAATATGATGAAAGATATACGTCAAGCGATTAGAGAAGATAGATTATTAGACTTTAAAGAAGAATTCTTTGAAAAATACGGATTAAATCAAGAAAATCCTAAAAATTTCTAAGAATTTAGTAAAAAAAGAATAATAAAGGTTTATTTTTTACTGAGTATATAGTAGAATAAATATATATATTAAACAAACGGAGGTAAATTATGCAATATTCATATATTAATATTATTATGATTGTAGTTCTTTTTGCATTCATGTACTTCATGATTATTAGACCACAATCTAAAAGAATAAAGAATTAAAACTTCTTCAAGATTCTTTAAAAGAAGGAGATAGAATTGTAACTTTCGCAGGAATTTACGGAGATATCGTAGAAGTAGGGACAGTAACAGTAAAAGTAAGAATTGCACCAAAAGTAGAAATCGAATTAGATAGAAATGCTATTCGTAGCTTAGTTGCAAAATAATAAGATTTAAAGCAGATTACAAAGATAATCTGCTATTTTTTTTGAAATTTTTAATAGTAATTGAGAGTTAAATTAAGTATATAGTATAATAAAAATTTTGAGATATTATAAGTGTTTTAATTTAAGATTTCTATATAGAATAAGGGTATTAAATGTATTAGTGATTATTTAGGTGAATATTGTAATAAATTAATTAGATACATTAGAAATATATCTAATTGGTAGAATAATCTGATGTAAAAATAATATTAAATTTAAGTTTGTTTTATTGTGTTTTTTCGTGTATACTTAATGAATGTAGAAGTATTAGTTAACTAAAAATAATGTTAATTAAATTCTATATACATATATTTAAGTTAAATACTTGGAGGGAATATGTTTAAAAATAGTATTAGTAAAAAAATTATAAAATATGGAATAAAAAAAATTTAGTTTTGGTATAGCATCAGTTGCTATTGGTTCATTGGTATTTTTAGGTGGAGCAGCTAGTGCGCATGAAGAAAATAGTGAAAGTGATAATACTGTAATAGCAACTGGTAATACTAGTAAGGAAGAATCAAATATAACTAGACATGTTAATAATGTTGAACACACAAATAATATAACAAGTGATAAAACACTAGAATCTTCTAATGGCAATAGTAGTGTAAATAAAGATTCTGTTGCAGTTTCAACTTTAACTAATTCATCAGCTATTAAATCTAGAAATCAACCTACTGTAAGAAGTTCAGATTCTTCAAATAAAAATTTAAATGTTGTTGATAAGA
>CAKMQO010000028.1 GCA_927911695.1 uncultured Gemella sp.
TGAAACGTACGTATCAACCAAATAAAAGAAAACATTCAAAAGTACACGGATTTAGAGCTAGAATGAGCACTAAAAACGGAAGAAATGTATTAGCAAGACGTAGAGCTAAAGGAAGAAAAGTTCTTTCAGCTTAATGTTTGCTAAAAGGGTATCACGAAAGTGGTACTCTTTTTTATTAACTGGTCCTAAAAAATAAGAAAGATAGTTGTAAAAAGTTAAATAAACTGTTAAAATTATTAGTATTAAGAAAGGTTTTAAAATGAAAAAAGAATATAGAGTAAAAAGTAGTCAAGATTTTGATAATATTATTAGAAAAAAACAATCTTTTGCGAATAGACAGTTTGTTATTTATTATCAAAAAAACAATTTAGACCATATGCGTTTAGGTATTTCTGTTAGTAAAAAATTAGGAAAAGCCTTTGAACGTAATAAAATAAAAAGATATATACGAGAAACTTTTAAAACAAGAAAAGAACTTGTTAAAAACTATGATATTATAGTGATAGCAAGATCTGGTGCTAAAGATATGCCATTCTTAGAGTTCGGTAGCAGCATCGATCATGTTTTAAAAAGATCAAAACTTATGAAAGCGAAGAGGAGTTAAGAATGGAAAAAGAATATTATTATGTTGGAGTTACTGTAGATGAGGCTATAAAAAAGGATTAAAAGACCTAGCTTTAACAGAAAATGCAGTAAAAATTGAAGTAATCGAAGGTGGGAGCGCAGGTATTTTCGGTTTATTTAAAAAAGAAGCAAAAGTAAAATTAGTTCCATTAGATGAAGATTATAATAAAGAAGAAGCTGTTGAATTAGCTAAAGTAACTGAAGAAGTAGTTGAAGTTGAGAAAGTAGCAGAAAAAGAACAAGAAGTTGAAGTTAAAACAACAGAACAAGAAGAAGTTGTTGTAGAAAAAGTGGTTGAACAAGACGTTCATGCTGAAGAAACAAAACCAGCAGTAGAAGAAACTGTTGTAGAAGCTGAACAAAATGAAGAACCGGTTAAAAAAGCTAAAAGAGAAGATTACATCGTAAAAAATCAAGATTGTATTGTAAATTATCTACAAAACATTGTTGTTGCGATGGGATATCCTGATGCAACTGTAGATTTTAGAGAAGATGGTAATCGTCATTTTACTTTAAATATTAAAACAGAAGAAAATACTAGTTTAATAATTGGTAAGCGTGGAATCACTTTAAACAGTTTACAATTTTTAGTTAATAACTATGCTAAAAAATTCAGCTCACACTACTTCAGAATAGAAGTTGATTGTGATGATTATAGAGAAAATCGTAAGAAAACATTAGAAGAATTAGCGTTAAACTTAGCTAAAAAATCTAAAAAAATCGGAAAACCTGTTGAATTAGAACCAATGACAAGCATTGAAAGAAAAATTATTCACAATGCCTTAACAGGAATTAAAAATGTTGAAACAGAATCACGTGGTGAAGAGCCACACAGATATTTAGTTATTACAGCTAAATAGGAGGCCTAATGAAGTCAGTATTAATAGTTGATGATAGTTCATATTACAGAAGTCGCGGAGCAGAAATTGCTAGTCGTGCAGGATATAAGTGTCATTTTGCAGAAAATGGCGAACAAGCTGTGAGAATGTATAGAAGGTTAAAACCAGATTTTGTAACGATGGATATTTGTATGCCGATAATGGATGGTTTAGAGGCGACGAAGGAAATTTGTACGAAGTTTCCTGGTGCAAAAGTGCTTATTTGCAGTAGCGTTGGTGAAGTACCCGTATATAAAAGACAAGCATTTGCTAATGGCGCATGTGGTGTACTGCCAAAAGAGTATGATTTAGATGATTTAGAATTTGCGATTTCAGAAATAGAACTTATGAAATAGGAGATTAACTAATATCTTATTAATACCTTATTAATAAAATAACAAAAAATAAGTAGTTCGGAGCTTAATCCAGCTACTTATTTTTTTAAATCTCCCCTAGCCCATTATTAAAAAAGTATATAAAATGTAGCTTGGTCGTATATAGAGAAAAATTTAAAGGAATAGTGTATAATAAATAAGATATGAATTTTTAATTAATATAAAGAGTTAGAAGGAGTTTGAATAATGAGTGAAACAATTTGCGCTATATCGACTGCCCTAGGAGAAGGAGCTATAGGTATTGTTAGACTTAGTGGTGATGAAGCATTTAGTATCGCTGAAAAAATAGTAAGACTACCAAAAGGTAAAACAGTAAAAAGTCTAGCTAGTCACACTATAAATTATGGAAATGTAGTTGATCCAATTACAAATGAAAAAATCGAAGAAATTATGCTTGTAAAAATGGTAGGTCCGCGTACTTATACTACTGAAGATGTTATAGAAATTAACTGTCATGGTGGTATTGTAACGATTCAAAAAGTACTTGCACTTTGTCTAGAACATGGAGCAAGAATGGCTGAACCGGGAGAATTTACGAAACGTGCCTTTTTAAATGGACGTATAGATTTAACACAAGCAGAGGCTGTAATCGACTTTATTAAGAGTAAAACAGATGAAGCTAGTCAAATAGCCAACAACCAAATGCAAGGACGCTTATCGACTCTTATTAAACGTCTACGTGCTGAAATTTTAGATATCTTGACAGTTGTTGAGGTAAATATCGATTATCCTGAATATGATGACCTAGAAATAGAAACGACAAAAACTATTCTTGAAAAATCAACAAGTATAAGAAATAGTTTAGAGAGTTTACTAGAAACATCAAAACAAGGAAAAATTATTAAAGAAGGTATAAACACAGCTATTATCGGACGACCTAATGTTGGTAAAAGCTCACTGTTAAATAACCTACTACAAGAAAATAAAGCTATTGTAACTGATATTGCAGGAACAACTCGTGACGTTCTAGGAAGAGTATGTGAACATTAAAGGCGTACCAATTAAAACTAATCGATACTGCTGGTATTCGTGAAACAGATGATATCGTGGAGCAAATCGGGGTTAAACGTAGTAAAGAAGCTTTAGAAAAAGCCGATTTAGTATTGTTCTTATTAAACAGTAATGAAGAATTAACTGAAGATGATAAAGAATTATTAAAACTAACTGAAGGAAAAACAACTATAGTAATATTAAACAAACTAGATTTAGAGACGAAAATTGATATTGCTGAAGTTGAAAAATTAGCGTACAACCATCCTATTATAAAAACATCTATGACAACATATAAAGGAATAGATGAACTAGAGAAAAATATTAGAGATTTATTCTTCGGTGGAGCAGCGCGTCCAAAAGATGCGACGTACTTATCAAACACACGTCAAATCAACCTTATTCAACGTGCTTTAACAAGCTTAAATGATGCTATCGGAGCAGCAGAGATGGGACTTGAAGTAGATATGGTACTTATAGACTATACGAATACATTCAATTTATTAGGAGAAGTTATCGGAGAAAATTCTGGTGATGAACTGATAAATGAATTATTCAGTAGATTCTGTTTAGGAAAATAAACTGTTTCACATGAAACATGAAACAAAAAGGAGAACGAAATGAAATGTATAAGTTTTAATGTCAATGGTCTAAGAGCGATTGTTGGTAAAAATTTTGAAGAAGACTTTAAACAATTAGATGCTGACTTTTTCTGTTTACAAGAGACGAAGATGCAAGCAGGACAATTAGATTTACAATTCGATGGATATTATAGTTATTTTAACTATGCTGAGCGTAAAGGATACTCAGGAACTGCGATATATACTAAATACGAGCCATTAAATGTAACATATGGAATAGGAATTGAAGAACATGATACTGAGGGTCGTGTAATTACCCTGGAATATGATAAATTCTTCTTTATTACAGTTTATACACCAAATTCAGGTAGTGAGCTTAAGAGATTAGAGTACCGTATGAGTTGGGAAGAAGATTTTAAAAACTATTTATTAGAATTAAACAAAACAAAAGGTGTCGTTGTTTGTGGAGATTTAAATGTTGCACACACAGAAATTGATCTAAAAAATCCGAAATCAAACACGAAAAACGCAGGATTCACACCGGAAGAAAGAGAAAAATTCACGAAGTTATTAGATGCTGGCTTTATCGATACATTTAGATATTATAATCCAGACTTAACAGGAGCCTATTCTTGGTGGAGTTACCGCTTTAATGCACGTAAAAATAATGCAGGATGGAGAATTGACTACTTCTTAGTAAGTCGTGATTTAGAAGAGTACTTAGAAAGTGCTGCTATTCACAATGAAATATTCGGTAGTGATCATTGTCCTGTAGAACTTGTATTAAAAGATAATTTGTTGTAAAATATAATATGCGTTGTGGATAAACCATGACGTATATTTTTAATTATCAGGCTTTAAAGCTTAAATAATTAAAGACCAATCTTTAATATATTAAATAAAAATGACGGAGGCGACTTAATTAGAATAAATTATAATTTGAAGTAGCATCCGTTATTAATTTTTAAGAAAAGAGGTAATTTATGGGACCAAAATTTTATATAGAAGATGTAAATGAGTGGGATTCAAAATATTCAATCGATTATATTAAATTCGACGAGTTTGGAGTAATTGATGTAGTAAGAGTGACAGATGAAAAAGATTATTTAGTCCAAGGGAATATAAAGTTACCGATTTTAAATACAGAAAGTGAATATATAGATTACTTAGAAAAAGAAGATATAATAGATCCATTTTTGGCAGGCGTTCTTCGTAAACTAACAGGATATAAGCCTGAAAGGATGATAATAGACGAAGTTTCACTAAACAATGTACTATTTATTGGTGATCCTAGAGGTGCGGAAAGAGCAACAGGTTTTAAAGATGCATTTGAACTTATGATGGAAGCTACGTTACTATGGGAATTCGCAGCTTTAGAGGCACTTAGAAGAACGATGCAAGTTATAAGAACACTAATACGTGACAAAGAGCATAAATTAAGTGATGGCCCTATTAGAATAAGAAAGGCGAGCTAATGCTAAGAAAAACAAAATTAGAAGAATTAGAGCAAGTAATGAAGATAATAGAAGATGGTCGTACTTTTTTAAAAGAACAAGGTATAAATCAGTGGCAACATGGAGAACCTAGTAGAGAGACGATTATTAATGATATAAATGAAGGTGTTTCTTATGTCTTTGAAAAATCGGGAGAAATAGTAGCAACAGCAATGCTATCTTCTTTTGATGAAGATTATGAACGATACCCTACTCTTTGGACTGCTAATAGTAGTTATTTAGCTATTCATCGTATTTCAACAGCGAGCGATTTACGTAATCAGGGAATCGCTCGTGAAATGATGGAAGCCATCTATCTTTAGCTAAGGCTCAAACTATACATTTTTTAAGAATTGATACTCATTTAAAGAACAAAATAATGAGAAAATTTTTAAGTAGCTTTGGATTCATAGAAAAAGAAATAATAAAACTATCTATGAAAAATAATTTAGAAGATAAAGAAAGAGCCGCATACGAATTAAAAATAAACTAAAGAAAAAATTTTCATGTAAAACTGTCATAAATTAATAGAATTCTGTGAAAGTTTCACATGAAACAAAAATTCAGGAGGAAAACGATGAAATTTTATTCTTACGAATACTTACAAAGTAAAATAGAACAAAATAATTTAGTAGGACTAGTTATTGTAGGTATACTACTTTTAGTATTGTTTTTCAGTTTAGTTAAATATTACAAGAATAAACAAGACACAAAATATAGAGAGTTATCGATAATACTAGTACTAGGGACAATATTAGCGGTTACTATAGGAATAGGCAACTATAAAGACAAATCAATTTCTTCTAATCAATACAGAAGCTCGGTACAATTTATTGAAAAAATAGCAGAGCATTTAAATGTAGAAAAAACAAGTATTTATATTAATAGTGAGGCATCTATAGAAAATTCATTTGTGAAGATAGATAATACTTACTATAGAGTAATAAGCAGTGGAAAAAAAGATGATTACTTATTAGAAAAAATTGAATTAATAGATCCAGTAGTAGAAAAAGTGGAGGTAAATAATTAATGCAACTTTCATATATAGATATAGCAATAAAATTAGCGTTAGGATTAGTATCATTAGTATTTGTAATAAATATATCAGGAAAAAGTAATTTAGCCCCATCTTCAGCGAGTGATCAAGTGCAAAATTATGTACTTGGTGGAATTATTGGAGGTGTGATCTATAATCCGGCAATATCAATTTTACAATATATAAATATATTGTTAATATGGGTTATTTTAGTACTTGTTCAAAAATGGTTAAAAACAAACAATTCATTTTTCAAGAAAATAGTTGATGGAGAACCAATAACTGTAGTAAAAAATGGAAAAATAGATGTAGAGGCTACTAGAATGAATGGTTTAACAGCCCATGATTTAGCATTTAAACTAAGAAGTCAAGGTGTTTATAGTATTCAAAATGTTAAAAGAGCTGTGTTAGAACAAAATGGACAATTAATTATAGTTTTAGCAGGTGATGAAAATCCAAAATATCCTATAATTACAGATGGTAACATTCAAATTAATACACTAGAATCGCTAGATAAAACAGAAGAATGGTTAAAAGAAACTTTATTAGAAATGGGATATGAAGATGTATCTAAAATATTTTTAGCGGAGTATGACAAAGGGAAACTACATATTATTAAATATTAATATAATTTAATTTTTAAATAACCTTTTAAATTTCATTAAGACAATAACAAACAGATTAAATAAAAAAATAATAATATCGATTAATATATAATAAAGAGAAAGCAGAAAATTGAAAAATCAATTTTCTGCTTTTTTAAATATTATTTTTCGGCGTTAATAAAATCGTAAGAAGAATCTTCTTGGAATTTTTTAACGACATAAGAACAAGCTGGTTTAATTTTTTTGTTTTGCTCAGCCATATCTTTAACAAGCGCATCTAATAGCTTGCCTGCAACACCTTGACCTCGAAGTGAAGGATCAACAAAAGTATGATCAGCGACAACTACGTTAGGATTATTAGTAGTAGCATAGGTAATTTCAGCTATAACTCTACCATTTTCATTATATTTAACGAAACCATCATTTGTTTTAGTAAATTCCATATAAACCTCCTGGGATAATCATATAGTGATATGAGTGTTATTATTGCTATTATATCATAAAAAAAGGGAAAGGATGTATAATTGAATAAAAAAAGGAAGAAAGTGGACAATTGGAATTAATATAGAGTCGAAGAGTATTGAAAAAGAAGAATTAAAGGAAATAATAGATAAATATAAGTTGTTATTTGATATAGTTTAAATAATAATCTAAATAGAAACTATGTAAATATAACAAAAATAGAAGTTTACTATATAATCTCATCCCTTTATAGGTGGATTTTATAATAATCTTCTATTTTTTACTTAATTTTGCTTATCTCTTTTTTTCGTTATTTTTATTGTATTTTTTATTTTTGTAT
>CAKMQO010000029.1 GCA_927911695.1 uncultured Gemella sp.
ATTTAAAAATTCACTTTAAAATAAATTAAAAAAAAATAGAAAAAAACACTTTCAAATTGATACTATTCATGTGATATAATTATGAAAGTTTTGAATATAAAAAAAAGGAGAAGAAGAATGGCAGAAAAAAACAAGAGTAAAACCAAATTCTAGATGTTCATGAAAAGCCTAACTTAGCTCTATGGGTAACGTTAAGCTTACAACACTTATTCGCAATGTTTGGAGCGACGGTGTTAGTACCAATTTTAACAGGATTACCAGCAAGTACTGCTTTAACGACATCAGGTATTGGAACACTTACGTATTTATTAATAACTAGAGGTAAAATTCCTGCGTATTTAGGATCTTCATTTGCCTTCATTAATCCGATTATTGTGCTTTCAACTACTCACAGTGTTGAAACAGCAATGCTTGGTGCATTTTTAGCCAGTTTAGTATATGGGGTTGTAGCAATGTTAATTTACAAATTTGGTGTAAATTGGTTACTTAAACTTTTACCACCAGTTGTAGTTGGACCAATTATCATTGTAATTGGACTTGGAATTGCTCCTACAGCAATCAATATGGCGATGTATAAAACAGTAGACGGAGCTAAAGTTTATGACTTAAAATACTTCTTAGTAGCTCTTATCACATTAGCAGCAACAATCTTCTGTTGTGTTGCTTTAAGAGGATTTGCGAAACAAATTCCAGTATTATTAGGAATTGTTTTTGGATATATAGTAGCTGTATTTGCAGGACTGGTAGATTTCAAACCAGTTATCGATGCTCCTTGGTTTAGCTTACCGAAGTTCACTATTCCATTTGTAACATATGCACCAGAGTGGAATGTTGCAGCATTAGCAATGGTACCTATTGCTATAGTAACTATTAACGAACACATCGGTCACCAAATGGTATTATCTGAAGTAGTAGGAAGAAACTTCTTAAAAGATCCAGGACTACACCGTTCAATTTTAGCTGATGGAACAGCGATGATGTTTGCATCACTTTTAGGTGGGCCACCAAGTACAACATACGGTGAAAATATTGGGGTTCTTGCTATTACACGTATCTTCTCTGTATTCGTATTAGGAGGAGCAGCTGTATTCGCACTTATCTTAAGTTTTGTAGGTAAGTTCTCAGCTCTAATCTCTACGATTCCATCACCAGTTATGGGTGGTGTATCGATCTTACTATTCGGTATAATCGCATCAAGTGGACTAAGAATGTTAGTAGATGAAAAAGTAGACCTAAGTATCAATAGAAACTTAGTAATTTCATCAGTAATCATCGTTTTAGGTGTTGGTGGAGCAATGCTAAAATTCGAAAGCATTAACTTCGAACTTCCAGCAATGGCACTTGCAGCTATCAGTGGTGTGTTATTAAATGCATTCTTACCAAAAGAAGATAAAAAATAGAAATTAATTAAATAGTCAGTAACTTGTATTAATAAGTTACTGGCTATTTTTTGTATAAAACAATATTTTAAATTAATATGTAGATTATATTTATAATAGTAAAGTATATTTTTGAGTAGGAACTATGATATTTTAATCTCTTATTTCTAGTAATTTTGAAAAACTAGGTAAATTCCTAATATTTTTATTGAATAACCAAAATAGAAAAATACTAAAAATTAATAAAGAAGTAATAATTATAATAGTTTTAATACTGTATTTTATACTTAATACTCCTGACAATAAAGCTCCTAGCGGACTAAATGCTATAGATAAACCAATCATAGTGGACATAGCGACATCTAATTTATCTTTACTTATGATGCATTGAATCATTGTTTGAGAATATGTGTTTAAAATCCCAATCAATATCCAGCCAAAAAGAAATAATAAAAAATTGACAATTTTGTTTGTAATGGAATTATTATTAACTATACTAAGTGCTCCCCAAGACAGTGCTATACCTAGTGTAAATGTAGTGTATAAAACGCTCAATCTTATATTTTTTAATATTTGGCTGTTAGAAAGAAAGGCTCCTATTAGGATACCAAGTCCAGATGCACTTAGTAAAATTCCATAAAAATAACTAGTTTCAGAATACTCAGGAAGTAGCGTTAATAGCGAACTGGTAGAAAAATTAATTATTATGATTCCTATTAATAATGGTTTTAATAGAGGGGTATTCCAAATTTTTATACCGCTACTTAATTTTGTAAAGTAATTTTCTTGTATAGTATTAGTATTTTTAGATAAATCATTTGATAGGAAGATGAATATAAAGCTGTTGACAAAAAAAGTAATACTATTAATAATGAAAGCATATATTGTTCCGAAAACTGTTATAATAAATCCACCTATTGAATTAAAGAGTGCATCACTACCTTGATAAGCTATAGAAAATAATGAATTTGCTTTTACTAAATCTTCTTGTTTAACTATTTTTGGAAGTAAGGCAAGTTGAACAGGATAAACAATTTGATTGATGAAACTAATACAAACGATAAAAATTATTAGTGTAGTAATCTGTAGCTTATTTATGTAGATTAGATAAGTAATAACTAGTAATATTATAACTTGAAATAACTGTGAAATAATTAAAAACCTCTTTACATTAAATTTACTGATTAATGGCGATATAAATATTTGTAATATAGCGGTAAATGAAATTAGAAATAAAGTAATACCACTATAAAAGGTAGATTTAGTTAATGTGTAAATTAATGTTAGAGTAGCTATTGAATATATGCTATCACCGAAATTAGTGATTAATCTACCGAATAGTAAAATTGAAAAGTTTTTATTTTTAAACATAGAGTCCACATCCTTTTGTAAAATTTTTTAAACGATAAAAAAATATTTGACAGTTGATGTATTATTTTACAGCTCTTAGCGAGCTGTAGAAATAATACTAATACTAACACTATTTTTTATTTTCTGAGGAGAATTTCTTTTCTAGTTTTTTAACTTCATTCCAGAAATCTTCTATATCTTCTTTATTTATATTAAAATTAACTGAAGTATTGTTAAATAAGTCGTTAAAGATACTAGGTGAAGGTACAAATGCCTGTGCAGTTGGTAGGTAGTATTTTTGAATTATACCATTTATTGTATCTGTGTCAACTACTTCGATAAAACTATTTTCCTCTAGAATATTAAGGTGATAGTGTATTTTAGTTCTATTAATTTTTAATAGTTTAGCAAGTTCTTTTGAGTTTTTCTTTTCTGTACCAAGTGTTGTAAGAATACTTATTCTTAAAGGATCAGAAATAACCTTTAGTTTCTCGATATCTGTAATATATTGTATATCTTTGATAATAATCATCCCTTTCTTACTAATATTATATAACTAATGCTCTAGACTGTCAATTAATTTTGAACGTTATAATTATATTTTTTTATAACTTTATTAAATTTAATGAAGTTTAGTTAAACAATAGTTTGACTACCTCTTTTATATTTGATATAATTTACTAGGTATATTAGTTAGTAAGAACTTACTAAAACTACAAGAAGAAATAAAAATTAAGGAGAATGAAATTGAAAAAACTATCAGCAATTTTATTAGGTTTGCTAGGTGTAGTTACGTTATCTGGTTGTTCAGCGTATGACAGATCTGGCACATTTTATGAAACGTTCGTAAAACCGATGGACATATTCTTAGCAAAAATTTATGAGTATACAGGAAGTTGGGGTTGGTCAATTGTAATTATCACACTGATCATCAGATTATTAGTACTTCCATTTATGCTACATAACTATAAAGTACAAAATAAAGCAAGAAAAGGACAAGAATTAGCTCGTCCGGAATTAGAAGTAGTTCAGAAAAAACAACAAGCTGCCAAAGAAAAAGAAGCAAGAGCTATTTCAAATGAAGAAAAAATGCAAGCTCGTAGCGAACTTATGGAACTACAAAGAGAACAAATGGCTATTATGAAAAAATATGATGCTATGCCTATAAGCTTAGGTGGATGCTTACCGATTCTTATACCATGGCCATTCTTAATGGCAATATTCTATACGTTGACAAATCCATTATATTCAGCGGGAATTGTTGATTCAACATTCCTAGGAGTATTTAGTCTTGGTACACGTTCATATACACTACCAATAATCGCGTTTATAGTTTATGCTATTCAAACAAAATTAAGTATTAAAATGATGCCGCAAACTGTGCAACCTGGGCAACCTGGAGCTGAACAAATGCAAATGATACAATGGATATCACCTGTAATGATTGCAGGTTTCTCATTCATCGTAGCCGGAGCGGTAGCCGTGTATTATATTGTTGGGGGGATTATTCATGATATTCCAAACATACCTAGGGCACGCATTATATCCACCATATAAACCAGAAAAACAAAAGAAACAAACGTTTGATCCAGAAAAAGTTACATTAGTTTCTAATAAGAAAAAACGTAAATAGTTTATTAAATCAGTAAACATTAGAAATATTGTTTACTGATTTAATTTTTTCAAAAAAAAAGTAAGAAAAGTTATCAATATAGTTGACGTTATGGTATATATGTGTTAGAATTGTATTGTTGTGTAGCTCCTAAATAGCTACTACAACCGCACGTATAAGGTAAACAAGAGAGAAATCCACCTTATATGGCGAGTCTTAGTAAAAAATATTTAAGGAGGTGCAGATATGTACGCAGTAATTAAAACAGGTGGGAAACAACTACGTGTTGAAGAAGGACAAACAATCTTAGTTGAGAAATTAGCAGCTGAAGTTGATTCTACAGTTACTTTTGACGAAGTAGTATTAGTAGGTGGAGAAACAACAAAAGTTGGTGCTCCTTTAGTAGCTGGTGCGACAGTAACAGCTAAAGTAGTTGCTCAAGGTAAAGGTAAAAAAATCACAGTATTTAAATACAAACCTAAAAAGAACAATCACCGTAAATTAGGTCATCGTCAACCTTTCACTAAATTAGTAGTTGAAAAAATTAACGCTTAATCATGATTAAGGTGGAAATCGTAAAAGAAGTTGAAGTTATTAAACAAGTGACAGTCGATGGGCATGCCGATTATGCTGAACACGGTTCAGATATAGTTTGTGCAGGGGCTTCTGCTGTAGTATTTGGTTTAATAAATGCAGTAGACGAACTAGATGAGGATGTACAGTTCGATATCTCCGCTAGCGAAGATGAAACTGGACATTTAACATATAGATCATTGAAATCTACAGATAAAGAGCAACTTCTACTAAATGCAATGTTAGTTGCATTAAAAACAATTGAAGAAAATTATTCAGATTATATAACTATTGAAGTAAGAGAGGTGAAATAGACATGATGTTACAATTAAATTTACAATTCTTCGCATCTAAAAAAGGGGTA
>CAKMQO010000030.1 GCA_927911695.1 uncultured Gemella sp.
CAGTCGCTCTGTCAAGTTCGGGGCATGAGGAAAAAATCATACTAGAAATCTAGGTCAGCATTTTGCTGCTTAGATTTTTCACCTCTCATATGCAATTTAGGATAATTCAACAAAATCGATTTCTCTGAAATGACGATTTTCGAGTTATTTCCTGACATAGTAGTTTTTTATTATAACTTATTGTAGGTGCAAGGTGCACTCACACCTTAATTCCAAAATGGAAGTTTCGATCCTTTTTTCCATTTTGAACTCTCTTTTTTATTCCCAAAATGGAAATTTTGACTGTTTTTCCATTTTGATCTCTCTTTTTCTTTCCAAAATGGAAATTTCGACCATTTTTTCCATTTTGAACTCTTTTTTTCTTCCCAAAATGGAAATTTCACCTATTTTTTCCATTTTGAATATGCTATAATTATTAAAAATAGATTAAAGTAGGTGATTTATATGAATAAGTATTATCCACTAGAAAAATTATTTCATATGAATTTTGATATAGAAAACGAATATAACAATAGAATCCATTCTCCTTCTACTTCTGTTACTTCGCTTAAAATCAATCCCTTTATTAAGGGAGAAAGAAAACCGGAAGAGTATCCATTATTTATATACAACTCTGCAGAATTGATTTTAATTCTAGAAAAAATTTATACTAATAGTGCCGAGATTATTACCAAACAAAGTGTACTACCAGAAGCTGCACGAGAAAAGTTTATTAATTTGTTGCTTATCAACGAACTTCAAAGTACTAATGAAATCGAAAGTATTCATAGTTCTAAAAAAGAGATTAGCGAAGCACTTTCTAAAAAGATAGTGATTCTCCTAACCTTAGACGTTTTTCTGGTATGGCCACATTATATTCTTACCTTGACAAAAATGTTCAAATACTTGAACCTAAAGATTTCAGAAAAATTTATAATGTTCTTGTTGGAGATGATGTTTTAAAAGAGGATATTTTGGATGGGGAAGTTTTTAGAAAAGGTAGAGTAAGTGTCTATGCTGGGAATGATATCATTCACCATGGTTTAGCAACTGAAGATGATATTAACAACGGACTTGCTGATTTAATTAGATTTATGAATTATGACAACTTGCCAAAACTATATAAAATCTTTATAGGGCACTACTATTTTGAATACATCCATCCATTTTATGATGGAAATGGTCGTGTAGGTAGATACTTACTCGCCAAATCTCTTACGAGTGTAGTAGATATATTTACGGCAATTACTCTTTCATACAGCATTAATAGAAATAAAAATAAATACTATAAAAGTTTCGAGAAAACATCACACCCATTAAACAAAGGTGATATGACTCTGTTTGTTAAAGAAAACTTAGAACTTTTAGTTTCAGGGCAAGAACATATATTATCTTTCTTAACAGAAAATATTGAAAAAATGTTCATAGCTAGAAATTATATTAACGATAATATCGCTGATGATAAACTTAAAAATATACTATTCTTACTTCTACAAAGTTATTTATTTAGTGCTAAAGATGCTTTAATAAGTCATGACGAAGTATCTAATGTTCTAGAAATTTCTAAAAGAACTTTAAATAAATATTTAGAAGAAAATGAAGATAAGATTACAGTGATTAAGAAAAACCCGAAAATATATACGCTTAGTGAAGACTTTTTAGCTAAAATATTTGAATAATAAAAAAATCTGGGAAACTACGAATCACTTTTGATTCACTTCCCAGATTTCTTTTTTATATATACATGTATCGAAAGATAAATCTATCCTACTCTTCTTTGAACTTCACACCATTATCTTTCAGTTTTTTGATAATACCTACTCCGATACCATCTAGTTTTTTCAGTTCTTTTTCTGTATAACATTCGATAATTTCTTTATTATACAATTCTGCATCGATAATCTTGTTCAATTGTTTTTCCATACCTTTGAAAACAGGATCTTCTTTCATAGCTTCTTTGGATGCAGTCTTACGTCCTTCAACAATCAGGTTTTGTTTTTTCTCTATATCTTCTCTATAGAATTTCTCTAATAATTCGAAATGATATTTATTAGTCAGATATTCTTTAGCGATGTCCGCTGAAAATTGCATTTCAAAATATTTTTCCTTATTAGCACCTTTCACATTACCTGGATTTCCTTCTAAATAATCTAGAACTTTATTGAATCCGCCTTTAAATATATTGCCTGCGTACTTATTAAGTTTTTTAAGTTTAGTCATATAGTAATGTGCTTCATCAAATCTTTCTTGATTTATACCAAAGATACTTAACAATAGCAAAGTAGCTTCCGAATCTTCATAGTCAAAGCAATCGATATGATCCATCAATGAACTTTCTCTATCTAGGCGAACATACATAAGTGTCAAGAGATCTATAACCTCATGGAAATCCGTTGGATTCGCCATCAACATAAGTTCATACAGTTTCGCAGCTTCTTCATTCATCCCAGCCTTACTATAATATTCAGCCAGGACATCCGCTATTATCATCTGTTCAGCATCTTCATCATTATCTGAATACATGATATCCTCTTCCAACTCTACAGCCCTCTCTAGAGCATCTTTATTTCCCTCATGAAGCTCACGTAAGGCACTAATTTTATCAACGACACTCATATTCCCTTCATCTATCGCATCAACAAGATCGCTAAGAGAAGCATCTATCTCATAACCTTCGTCGACCAAATTGTAAATACGCTCAAATACCTCCGTAGCCTCTTCCTTACTAGAAAAATGCTTCCCTTCAGTTTTCAAAAACTCTTTAAGCAATAATTCAAATTCTCTATCATGTTTTACCATAAGTCATCCTCCATAAGTTCCATCTGGATATCAAACTCACTATCATCAGCGAACATTACACCGTTTAAATGTAAGTTCCTAATAGTTCCCTTACCTAAACCTTTTATTTTAAGAAATTCTGACTTCGTAATCTTCAAGAAATCCTCTTTTGTTAATAAAAAATTCTCGTGCATAATTTTTAATTCCGTGTCTCTAATTGCCATAAATGATCTATCTCGTTTCATATCAGCAACCGTTATTTCCTTGCGGTCAGCATACTTATCCAGTTCATCTCCAATTACATATTCACTTTCTCTCACATGCATAAGGAAGTTCAAAGTAGTACTCTTTACTTATGAAATAATCGAATTTTTATAACCGTATTAAGCGCATCTAGATATTTACAATCATCATCCGTACTGAACTCAATCAGTTTAGGATT
>CAKMQO010000031.1 GCA_927911695.1 uncultured Gemella sp.
ATGATGAATATTTTAAATGTAATATACTCCATATGGATATAGAAAGATATATTAATTGTTGCTTTGTTTTATCAAATAGTTTAAAATAGTACTATATTGACAAAAATTGAAACTAAATTTAAAGGAGATATAAATGGGTAAGAAATTATTATTAGGTCTAGTAGGTGCTGGAGCACTTGCAGCAGCTACTGTATTTCATAAAAAAGAAAATCTTAGTTCAGAAGAACGTGCAAAAGTAGAAGAAGCTAAAAAGTATTTAGAAGAAAAAGGATATATTGTATCAGAAAAATCTAAGTTTCCTGTTGGAAGTTTAAACTTATTATCTGTTTCTTCATTACCGATGTACTATAAAGCTGCTAAAACAGTGGCTAAATATATTTTATAGTTATGTTTATACCAGAAAAGAATTATTCATTTTATGAAGATAATCCAAAAGGTAAATTAACTATTAAGAAATTTGTAAAAGAAATGTATTATCGTCTTATGTATGATGAAATATCATTACTTTCTGCAAATTTAAGTTATTATTTTATCTTATCTTTATTCCCAATGCTAATTGTAGCCTTGGCCTTGACGCCATATTTTAAAATCGATCAACAATTCTTATTAGAGAAGATTCAAAGCTACGCACCAGGGGACCTAGGTAATTATCTTTTTGATATGATTTCAGAAGTCTTAAATAATAAGAATAACACGATTATCACAGTGGGGATTGTTTTCACACTTTGGTCAGCATCTAGTGGTATTTATGGAATAATTATAGCATTTAATAATGCATTTAGAGTTCGTGATGGAAGAATATGGATTGTTACTAAAATAATTAGTGTAATCTTAACAGCATTGTTTTTAGTAGGTATGTTTCTTGCGTTAGCTTTAATCGTATTTGGAAAACAACTTACATACATCCTATTCCATAAATTTAATCTAGATGAAGGATTCTATAACTTATGGTCGGTAATAAATTATACATTACCATTACTTTTTATATTCTTTGTCTTCATGTTCTTATATACTATGGGGCCTAACTTGAAACTAAAAGCTATTAGTATATTACCAGGAGCGTTGTTTGCAACATTATCATGGACAATAGTCAGTAAATTATTCGGGTACTATATTGATCATTTTTCAAGTTATATTAAAACTTATGGAACAATCGGAGCATTTATGGCATTCATACTTTGGCTATATATTACTGGATATATACTAATTATCGGTGCGGAAATTAATGCAATATTCCATAATTATAAAGTAGAACACAGAGTATTTGAAGAAACTCATACGACAGAATAGAAGATAATATTGTTGCTAAATTTAGTTTATAATATCTTTACAATATTTAGTAGAATATATATAAAAGCAAGTACAAAAATTGTATTTGTTTTTTTTTTCTGTAGAATTTTATATTAAGATAGTTTGATATTAATACAGTCTAATTGAAATACAGGCAGAATTATATAAAAAGATAGTGTTTTATAGTATAATTGTAGATACTTAATTAAGAAGATTGATTAAAGATTGAGAGGTCATACTATGGAAAAAGAAATTTACTTAGCAGGAGGATGTTTCTGGGGAGTTGAAGGTTACTTTGCACAACTTAATGGAGTAATTATTACAAAAGTTGGTTACAGCAATGGACAAACTGCAGAAACTACTTATCAACAAATTAAAACAACAGACCATGCTGAGGTTATTTACTTAAAATATGATAGTTCAGTACTACCTTTAAATGATGTATTACGTCACTATTTTAGAATTATTGATCCAGTAAGTATCAATAAACAAGGTGGAGACAGAGGGCGTCAATACAGAACAGGAATTTACTATGTAGATGAAGAAACAAGAGAAGAAGTAGTTAAATTTATAGAGGAACTTCAAAAAAATTATACTAAGAAAATTGCTGTAGAAGTAGAAGCGGTAAATAACTATATCGATGCAGAAGAATATCATCAAAAATACCTTGAGAAAAATCCTGCAGGTTATTGCCATGTAGATTTAAGTTTAGCGAAAAAAAGCTTGTAATTTTCAAAATAAGTTTGAAATAATTACTAAAAAAAGGTAAAATATAAGTAAGTATAAATAAAAACAAGGAGTTAGAAAATGACAAATATTTTAATTTTCGGACACAAAAACCCAGATACTGATACAATTTGTTCAAGTATCGTATATAACAATTTAAAAAGATTACAAGGAATGGATACTGAAGCTGTAAGACTTGGTGAAATTAACGATGAAACAAAATACGCTTTAGAATACTTTAACGTACGTTTACCACGTTTTGTAGAGGAAGTAGCAGAAGGACAACACGTTATCTTAGTTGACCACAATGAATTCCAACAATCAGCTAATGGAATCGAAAAAGCTGTTATTCGTGAAGTAATCGATCACCACCGTATCGCAAACTTTGAAACAGCAGGACCATTATACTACCGTGCAGAACCACTAGGATGTACAGCTACAATCCTTAAAAAAATCTACGAAGAACAAAGTGTTCACATTGATAAACAAATGGCAGGATTAATGTTATCAGCTATTATCTCTGATTCATTATTATTCAAGTCACCAACATGTACATTACGTGATAAAGTTGCGGCTGAAGAATTAGCAAGAATTGCAGAAGTAAATGCAGAAGAATATGGTCTTGCAATGCTTAAAGCTGGAGCATCAACAACTGATAAAACAGCAGAAACTTTAATTTCTTTAGATGCTAAAGAATTCGTTTTAGGAGCAGATAAACTTGTAGTTGCGCAAATTAACACAGTTGATGCTAACGAAGTAGCAGACAGAAAAGAAGAATTAGAAGCAGCAATCAATGCAGAATTATCTTCAAAAGGATTAGCAGCGTATGTATTTGTAATCACTAATATCTTAACTTCAGATTCAGAAGTACTAGTATTAGGTGAAAAACAAGATAAAGTTGCAGCAGCATTTGGAAAAACTCTAGAAAATGACTTTATGACACTTGAAGGTGTTGTATCACGTAAAAAACAAGTAGTTCCTCAAATTACAGAAGAGTTTTCAAAATAATTATTAAAAAATAGATTTTAAGAAAGTGAGGACAATGGTTTCTCACTTTCTAATTTATATAAAATAGCAATCGAAAGGAAATATATGGATACATTTAAAGCAATATATTTGCCCTTTTTGAAGAAGATTATTGTAAACACATTAGTTGTAATAGCATTTGCAGGTTTAACACAAGGAAAACTAAAAATTGATCAGCCAATATATGGTTTCCTTGGAGCCTTGCTGATTACAATATTATTCACATTAGTTAGACCATTATTGCTAGTTACTGTAATAATAACAATATTTAGTTTAGGACTATTTTCATTATTAGTAAGGACTTTATTAGTTTATGCAGTTTCTTATATATTGGCACCACATTTTGAGATAGTATCGTTTTGGACAGCAATAGGTTTAGTAATAGCGATTAAAAATTTTCAATTTTATATTTAAAACTGAACCAAGAACGATCGTAATAAAAACATTTAAAAAGAAATAAAAAAAGGAAAAAAATTATGCCAAAAATTACAACAAGAGATCTTGTAGAAAAATTAAATCTAGAAATTGTTAGTGGAGAAAAGGGTTTAGATAGAGAAATAACTACAGATGAATTATCGCGTCCAGCTTTACAACTGGCAGGATATTTT
>CAKMQO010000032.1 GCA_927911695.1 uncultured Gemella sp.
ATAAAAAAAAGAAAAAAGAATATTTAAAACCTTTATAATGCAAAATTTTTGATTTAAAACTTTTTATTTTCTTGTTATTATTTTTAAAGTTTTAAATTTTTTATTTTTTCGATTATATGCCCTATAAGCGTTTTTTAGTTATTATAGGTATAATCTATCTACAGAGTATCTAGAGCCACCTTGTAGCTTAAATTAGAGCGTTTAAATTAAATGTTTATTACATACTAGATCATTAAAATTATTAACTCAAGTTTTCTCGACATTTTTTGATATTTTAAAAAATAACATTTCAATTCAATTAAATCGCTTATAAGGGCATTAATTATACCTGCATATATATTTTATTGTAAAATAGGTTAGATGGCTCTTATTGCTCAAATTAGATAGCTTAAATTTGATGTTTGTAGAATAATTAAATCTGATTTTGTTAATATATTTAAATTTATGCTATACTGTTAGCGTTGCTAATCCCTTATACTGGCAACAGGAAGGGGGTGTTGTAATGCATGATAACCAACAATTCTTGCGAGACGTTATGGTAAATGTAACAGCCTATTATGTTTACAAATGGTTAGACGTTCTTTTCAGTATTCTTTTTAGCAACTAGCCTAACGCTTTAGCATTAGCGTAATAATGCAAAAAAATACCCCAGAGTTCCGACCTCTGGGGTATTTTGTGTTATAATGCATAACCAACAATTGCCTACTCGTATTATATCATACTTAACTCCATATGCAATAAAAATTTTACTAGATTTACTTTCAATCAAAAACTTGATATTTTTATAACTAGCATATATAATGAATTATGCAAGGAGTTATTATTGTCGGGCAGACAATTATTTCTTGTTAAGCCTATTTCAGCGCCAACTGAAATGGGCTCTTTTTTTTTATAAAAAAACCCCCCAGATTTTCTGAGGGATTTTTTATTGAATTATTCTTCTAACTATTTTTTATGCTTAATCTAACACCTTTTCTATATCCCATAGCAAAAGCAATGGCTGTAAAGATAATGCATAATAAAAAATCAAAAGCAGTAGAGAATAATAAAATGCCTAACAGTGTTACTGCAATGACAGATAAGGCAATTAAAATGTAGTAACCAATAGTTTTTAATGTCATAGTTTCTCCTATTCACTAAATCTTGGTAATTGTTTCAATGTGTGTTTTTCTATGTTTTCTTTAAATGGATTATATTCACCTTTTGAGCCCATAGTATCAAATTTATTAAAGCTACGAATGGATTCAGACATAGTTCTTCTAGCACGATCCATTGAATCATTAGCAATCATCTGCATAGCTTGTTGATTCGCAAGCATAGCTTGTCCAACAGAACTATGAGCATTTACACCTTGCATTAATGCTATTTTTTCATTTTCAGCACGAACACCTTTAACGTCATCTTCTGTATAGAACGAACTTTTTTTTCTGATTCTTCATTTAACTTTGTAAGTTCCGTAGCACGATTTACTAAATTCATCGTTTCTTGTTCGTGATTTTTACCAATTCGGTTGCTATTTTTATTTAAGAACTCTTGGTCAAATGTATCACCTGAATTTAAGAAATCTAAACTGTACAAATCTTTTAATTCTTCAGTGACTTTTTTCTTCAAGGATAAAAGTCCTTTTGCATTTTCTTGGAGAGCTTTGGATTCTGTTACTAATTTATTAAAGTCATCTTTATAAGCCTTAAAAACTTTATAATTTTCACTCATTTCTTTTTCAAAGTTAGAAAGTGTAGCAAAATCTTTAGCTTTTTCACCTTCTTTAATGACTTCTAATTTATGTTGCCATTCTACAAGTTTATCATGAACTGTACCACCGTGAAAACGCCATCTAGCTTCAGCAACATTGTTTGTTGATAACAAAATTAGGGATAAAATAACAAGAATTTTAAATTTATTCATTTGTATTCGCATGTTTGATAACATATATACCCCCTATAATAATCCAGAGAAGAAATTAGAGCAGGCTTCACTAAGTTTTGTAGTGAAAAGAGCTAAGAAGAAAAATACTCCGACAAACATAAATACATCTGGTACATTATTCGCAGAAATAACTCCTAAAGTTTGTAATTGTGAGTTGAGTAGATTTAACAAGATAGCTGTTAAAATTAAGTCAAATAGAGTGGAATAATAACACCCATCATCATATTCCCTCTATTTCCAATTTTAGGAATAAAATTAATAGGAACACCTAAAATGCCAAAGCTACATACCATATAAAAGGCAACAACTTTATACATTACCCATAACATAAGACCGATGATAATAAATAAAATTAACCAGTTTAATATGTTAAGGATGATAAATGGAAACATTTGATACCATGCTTCCACTAAATTTACTTCTGGATGCATATTATTTCCCATAATATGTTTTACCGTATCATATAAAGTGGAAAAGTTTAAAAAACTTTCCACTGTATGGTCATTACCAGTCATAGTAGATGAGACATTTTCAAAAAAACGGAATGAATAAAGTATCTATGATTTGCTTCCATTCCTTGGCAATCGTAATAAAGAATCCATACCGAATGATTTTAGGAAATAATTCGGTGATGGTAATTCACCATTTAATGCACATTGACAAGCAAACCATGCTAGATCAATAACCATTAGAGAGTATAGTAAGTTTAAGATAGCTGGTTGCCAACGATCAAATGAATTTTTTATGGTTTCAATGATTTTGTGAGTTGCTTCTAACAATCGCTCTGATGGAGAAAAGTATGTAGTGTAATCAAAGTCGATACTAGGAATAATTTTTCTTAATTTACTCCATACACCATCATCAGGTCGATTATCTGGGAATCATTATTGCTTGGAGTATATTCCCCTAAATCCCAACCAATAGAAATAAGATAGTTAGTAGGATCTATAACGGTATGACCTGTATAGTCATAATCTCCTACGTGATATTCCAAATGTAAGTGTGGGCCAGTTGAATTTCCAGTATTTCCAGATACAGCCATTAGTTGCCACCTTTTTAAATTAGTGCCATATGGAACAGCCCAATTTAAGTGAGCCATTAGAATTTGATCACCATTGGATTTATGTAATATAGCCCAATTGCCAAAATTTTTTTGATCCCCAGTTTCTACCCATCCATCATCAGGTGCTGGTATAGATGTTCCTTCTGGTAAACCTATATCAATGCCTAGATGTTGACTAGATGCACCAACTGTAGGGGGAGTTCTACCACCGAACCCACTAGTTACAGGCCCACCAAATGCTTCTATAGTTTGTATTCCAAGCCCTAATCCAAAACAGATTAGGGGCGAAGAAAACAAGAAATTTTTTTAAAGTAATGTTTCATAGGCAACACCTTTAATTAGGGAATGCTTTCTTATGAAGATCATCCACTTTTTTACCCCATTTCAGCTATAGGATTACCTCTGTTACCAGCACGGTGTAGAGATTGTACATAACGTCCAGCAGCCTTACTAGCTTGAAGAGGATTCATAGCAGCAAATGTTGCTGCTCCTTGATAGCAGCCCCAGTTGCTGTTGGGTCATTCCATGTTGATTTTGCTAAAGAACCAGCATCTTTAGTAGCTTTCCATGCGGCAGCCCCAGTATGTCTACCAATATAAGCACTAGCAGCTTAGCTCCCCCAGTAGCATAATTTTGTACCATAGCACCAGCTGAAGCTACCAAGTTGCTAGATTGGAGCATGACACCATTTGCCATAGCTCCTGCAAACTCAGTTACCTTGGAATGATGTGACTAAGAAAGAAGATAGCTATAGTGGATGAAAATAA
>CAKMQO010000033.1 GCA_927911695.1 uncultured Gemella sp.
CTAGCAAATAACTAAATATTTTTTATTAATTGTTATTTTTTAACCATAGTAAATAATCATTAATAAATAAATTACATCCTAAACTTTCTAAACAATATTATTTAAAAACTATTATACTTATCACTTTATTTTTTGTTACTATTATGCGAAAATATAGTAAAGTCTTTTAAAAAGAGGTATTTTAATGAACATAGTAGAAAATAGAGAATTATTTATAAGTCAAGCGACTTCTTTAGTATCAGGAGAAGAAAATTTAATTACTAATTTATCAAACCTATCAGCCTTATACAAAGAGTACTTACCAAATACAAACTGGGTTGGTTTCTATTTATTAGATGAAAAAAATGACAACTTAGTTTTAGGTCCATTTCAAGGCAAAATAGCTTGTACTCGTATACCATTTAATAAAGGTGTATGTGGACATTGCTATACAACCAAGGAAACTATTTATGTTGAAGATGTACATAAGTTCCCAGGACACATCGCATGTGATAGTGCCACTAATAGTGAATTAGTAGTTCCAATTATCCAAAATGATAAAGTTGTAGCGTTACTAGATATAGATTCAATAGAATTCGATAGATTTTCCCAAGAAGAAGTAGAAGCTTTCAGCGAAGTAACTAAACAAGTTTTTGAGAAAGTATTTTTTTAATAACAATACTAAAAAGAGATATACCAAAAAAGTATATCTCCTTCTTTTTATTAATCTATAATACCTTTGAATCTTAGGTAGTTTTCGTAATCCATCTCTTTGTTGATTGCACCTTCTGGTGTTAATTCAACTACTCTATTCGCTATTGTTTGAATAAACTCATAGTCATGAGATGTGAAGAATACAGAACCTTTGAAAGCAATAATACCTTCATTGACCGCTGTGATAGATTCTAAGTCAAGGTGGTTTGTAGGCTCATCTAAAAGAATAACGTTAGCTTTAGATAACATCATCTTAGATAACATACAACGCATTTTTTCTCCCCCTGATAATACGTGGGCACGTTTAAGCGCTTCTTCACCAGAGAATAACATTCTTCCTAAGAATGAACGTAAGTATGCTTCACTTTCTTCTTCAGGAGAAGCGTATTGGCGAAGCCATTCTACTAATGAAAGTTTTAACCCTTCAAAGTATTCAGAGTTATCTTTTGGCATATAACTTCTAGAAGTTGTGATACCCCATTTAACAGTACCACTATCTGGTTCCATTTCGCCAGCAAGAATTTTTAGTAATGTTGTTTTAGCAACTTCGTCCCCTAGTAAGATAACTTTATCATTAGGGTTTACAGTGAAGCTTACATTACTTAGAACTTCTTTACCTTCTACAGTTTTGCTTACACCTTCAACGATAAGTAAGTCATTTCCGATTTCACGATCTGGTGTGAAACGAACGTATGGATAACGACGGCTACTTGGTTTAATATCGTCAAGAGTAATTTTATCAAGCATTTTCTTTCTACTTGTCGCTTGTTTAGATTTAGAAGCGTTCGCAGAGAAACGCGCGATAAATTCTTGTAATTCTTTAATTTTTTCTTCTTTTTTCTTGTTGTTATCTTCTGCCATTCTTCTAGCAAGTTGACTAGATTGGTACCAGAAGTCATAGTTACCAACGTAAAGTTGGATTTTACCAAAGTCTAAGTCACAAATATGAGTACAAATGTTATTTAAGAAATGACGGTCGTGGCTGACTACGATAACTGTGTTCTCAAAGTTAATTAAGAACTCTTCTAACCACTTGATTGCACTAATATCAAGACCGTTGGTAGGCTCATCCAGAAGAAGTACATCTGGGTTACCGAATAAAGCTTGAGCTAAAAGAACCTTAACCTTAATAGCATTATCAAGTTCTCCCATAAGCATTTCATGAAATTCAACAGGAATACCTAGACCTTCAAGAAGTTGTGCTGCATCACTTTCTGCAGTCCAACCATCCATTTCCGCAAACTCACCTTCAAGTTCAGCAGCAATGATTCCATCCTCTTCAGTAAATGGATCTTTCATATAAATTTCATTTTTACGGTTCATAACATCCCAAAGACGTTCATGTCCCATCATTACAACATCGATAACTCTGTTTTCTTCATATGCGAAGTGGTTCTGACGAAGTACAGCAAGACGTTCACCCTTACCTAAAGAAACGTGACCTTGTTGTGAATCTAATTCACCAGATAATAATTTTAAGAATGTTGTTTTACCTGCTCCATTAGCTCCGATTAAACCGTAGCAGTTACCATTTGTAAATTTTATATTTACATCTTCAAATAACTTTCTATCTGCAAAACGTAAACCTAAATTCGTTACTTGTAACATTGTTTTCTCCTTTAATTCTTTAATTCTATAAAACTCTGTATATTACTTTATACTTAAAGCTTTAAACTTAAACAATTAGATAATATAGTTCATAATTGGGGATAATTCAAATATCTTTATTTCATAGAAATAAATTTTATCGAGTCAGCCCATTAAATTCATTTTAAAATGCAATTAACCATATTGAGGCGACTTAATCAAAATGACATTAATAAATCACATTAATTAAGTCGCTCTTTTATTCTAATTATTCTTCGTCTTTTTCCTTTTACTAACACTAGCAATTAAGCTTTCAATGTGTAAAGCATATTCAGCTGTAGTGTCATATTGGAAAATAAGTTCCGGAAATTTTCTAATTTTAATTTTCTTAGCAACTTCACTTTTTACGAAACCTTTAATTTTCTTAAATGCTTCTTTTGTTTTTTCTTTTTCACGTTCTCCACCTAAAACAGTATAGAAAACTTTTGCTTGAGAATAATCTCCTGTCAAAGCAACTTCCGTTACAGTAACAAATCCTAAATCATGATTTTTAACTTTTGTAGCTAGTACATATGTAATCTCTTTTTTAATTTGTTCTGCAAGTCTGTTAACTCTAAGTTCTGACATAAAGTCTGCCTCCTATTTTTTAACTTCTTCCATGATGTATACTTCGAAGACATCTCCTTCTTTAATATCATTGAAGTTTTCAACAGTCATACCACATTCATAACCGCTTTGTACTTCTTTAACATCATCTTTAAATCTTCTTAATGTATCAATTTCACCTTCGTAAATTACTACACTATCACGAATTACACGTACTTTACCGTCACGTGACACTTTACCTTCAGTTACATAAGCACCAGCAATTGTACCAATTTTAGATACTTTATACACTTGACGTACTTCTGCAAGACCTATAACTTTTTCTACGAATTCTGGATCTAATAATCCTGTCATCGCAGCTTCGATTTCTTCGATAACTTTATAAATAATGCTGTGTAGACGGATATCTACTTGCTCAGTTTGAGCCATTTGTTTAGCATTGTTATCAGGACGTACGTTAAATCCAATTACTACAGCGTTAGATGCTACTGCTAATGTAATATCAGATTCGTTAATCGCACCAACACCAGTGTGGATAATACGTACGTTAACACCTTCAACATCGATTTTAGCTAATGACATAGCTAAAGCTTCAACAGAACCTTGAACGTCTGCTTTAATAATAATGTTAAGGTCTTTCATCTCACCTTGTTTCATTTGCTCGAATAGTGTATCTAATGAAACAGCTGAATTTGCTTGGCGAGTAGTTTCAATATATTGTTGTTGACGTTTTTCACCAATTTGACGAGCTGTTTTCTCATCACCGAATACTACGAAACGATCTCCTGCGTTTGGAACATCTTGTAAACCTGTAATCTCAACTGGTGTAGAAGGTTTAGCAGTTTGAATATTTTTACTACGGTCGTTAATCATCGCACGAACACGACCAAATGTATTACCTACTACAAGTGGATCTCCAACATTTAAGCTACCATTTTGTACTAATAATGTAGCTACAGCTCCACGTCCTTTATCAAGTTTAGCTTCGATAACTGTACCTAAAGCAAGACGATTTGGATTAGCTTTTAATTCTTGCATTTCAGTTACTAATAAGATATTTTCTAATAGCTCATCAATACCTTCACCTTAAGAGCTGAGATTGGTACGAAGATTGTATCTCCACCCCATTCTTCTGAGATTAGTCCGTATTCTACTAACTCATTCATAACTCTATCTGGGTTAGCTTGTGGTTTATCCATTTTGTTAACCGCAACGATAATTGGTACTTCAGCTGCTTTAGCGTGGTTAATAGCTTCGATTGTTTGAGGCATTACACCATCATCAGCCGCAACTACTAAGATAGTTACGTCTGTAATTTTCGCTCCACGTGCACGCATTGTAGTAAACGCTGCGTGTCCTGGTGTATCTAAGAATGTAATCTTCTTATCTTTTGCACGTACTTGGTAAGCACCAATATGTTGTGTAATCCCACCTGCTTCTCCAGCAGTTACTCTTGAATTTCTAATTGTATCTAGTAATGTAGTTTTACCGTGGTCAACGTGTCCCATGATAGTTACGATTGGTGCACGTTCTTTAAGATCTTTTTCAGCATCTTCAACTTCGAAGTAAAGATCTAAGTCTTCTTTATTTATTTCAACTTCTTCTTGGATTTCTTTACCGTAATCCATAGCGATTAACTCGATTTGCTCTAAAGTAAGAGACTGGTTAATATTCGCCATAATTTTAAGTTCCATAAATAATTTTTTAATAAGTTCAGTCGAACCTACACTTAGAACTTCTGATAACTCACCAACAGTCATTCCATCTTTAACTAAAATAGTATCTTCTGAAATTGTTTCTTCTGATGGAGCTTCAATAATTGCTGGTTGTTGTTTTTGAGCTTTTTTATTTTTCTCTTTTTAATTTTTTCTTTTTATTTTTCTACCTTCATTATTTGAAGAT
>CAKMQO010000034.1 GCA_927911695.1 uncultured Gemella sp.
TTTGCTTTTACTTCAATACCGTTAATTGCAACCCCTGCAATATAAGGTGTTTCAATAACTTTAGGATTAACACTCATTTGAACTGCTTGAAGTACATCACGTCCCGCTAAGTCAATTGCAGCACAACGTTCAAATGTTAAACTTACTATGTTAGCTCTGTGAGCAGCGATAAGAGCATTGATTACTCTATCAACATTACCTCCTGCTAAATAGTGACTTTCCAATTGATTAATAGTAACAGCTAAACCAGCTTTATGTGCTTTAATCATCGGATTAATTACTCTACTTGGAATAACACGTCTTAGTCGCATACCAACAAGTGTAAAGATACTTACCTTAACTCCTGCGGCAATGGCACTAATCCAAAGACCAAGAGGGAAGAAAGTAAAGAATATCGATAACACAATCAATACAACTACCACGATAATACCTGAGAATATTAATTCTGGCATAATACTACCTCCTTAAAATTTTTATATTTTTTTAACTACTATACGCATTCCTTCTACACGTATAATCTCTATCTCATTACCCTTTTCTATAAAATCTCCATCAGTTACTACATCCAACTTTTCATTTCCTAAAACAGCCACTCCTGCTGGACGTAAATCTGTATATGCTTGAAGTTTTTTTCCTATTAATTCTAATCTACTTTCACTCGCCACATATCCATCCTCTGTTGAAATAGAATCGTTAAGAACAAGTCTATTTAATAACATTAACCTTTTATGAAAAACATTTCTATTAACATAAAATTGTATCGTTGCAAGTATTAAAGAAATAACTAAAATAAATGCAATATGATATGTTGACTTATTAATATAGATTATTGCATAAATCACGGTAATGATCCCTACTGTTCCAACAATTCCACCAGGAATAAACATCTCTAGTCCTATTAGAGATATACCTCCAATAAATAACAATAGAACAAAAATACTTATACCTGTAGAATAAGAATGTAGGGCTATGTATGTCGCTAAACTAAGTACTGACAAAATTCCCAAAAATTAATTTTTTTCGAAAACAATTGTTGACAGAAAGTTAATGACATAGTAATTAAAAGAATCCAATCGAGAGACATCATTAAATTCATATGTAATCACCTCATTTTTGCATATTCTTTTTCTAGATAGTCTAATAATTCCTCCCTCGTGAAAATATTCCCATGACCGGGAACAGCATGTTCAAAGTCAAGAATCGATATTCTATCTATATAATCACGAAGCTTTTGTTTATTATATGCCATCGGTTTTGTATAATAATTTTTAGCATGACTATCACCTAAAAACAATACTTTCTCCTCTGGAATATAAATTAAAAATGCATCATTAGAATGTGAGTTATCATTGTAAATACAATTAATTTTAACTCCACCAAGATTCAAATTAAAATCAGCCATTTTAGGCATATCTGGAATTCTAATTTTAATCTCATGATTTTCATATACTCTCTTTATAACATCCGCACTGTATTTTATCTCCGTTCCATCCTTGACTCTTTGATACAGACTCTCATCATCCCATTCTAGTTGAGATAATTCTATTAAAGAGTCTCTAGCTCTATCAGTAGCAATTACTGGAATATCTAAATACGCCGCTCCAAAACTATGATCCCAGTGATGATGTGTTAATATCACATAACTTGGCATCGGTAAGTCATTTTCTTTTAATTCTTTTAGAAATGTTTCGACTTGTGCTGGTCCATTTCCTGAATCTAACATTACAGAGAAGTATTCTCCTTTTACATACCCAAGCGTTGGCTCTAAATACATATACCGTTGTTTTGTATAATAAAATCTATCTGAAAATTCAATTAGCATCCTTTTTACTTCCTTTTGATTATAGATATATTATATCACACAAAAATTGTAAAGTATATTATTATATTTAAACATTTGTGTACTTAGCTTTTCCTAATAAAAAAAGAAAGAAAGCAATACCATAAAGGTTTACTTTCTTTAAATTCTAAATGGAGATGGCGGGATTTGAACCCGCGTCCAAAAATGCCTCCCCTTAGCTTCTACATGTTTAGTTTACCTATTAAATTTAATTCTCCACTTAAGCCGATAAACAGGCAATGAAAAACGAGTTTGATTAATCTCTTATTTTTTTCTACAAACGGAAGAAAAAAATCGTAGACTGCTAAGAATGAACCGATTAGCTTTGCCACAGTCAAACAAAGTAATCAGCCTTTAGCTTATTAAGCTGCTAAAGCGTAATTTGTTTTTTTCGCCAGTTATATTTAACTGATGTGTTGTTAAAGGAGACAACCCTCCTACATGCCACCAAGAAGACTAGCATCCCTGTCGAATCCTAAACATCCCCTAATTGTGATTATTATATTCTATCACAAATTTCAAAATATGTAAAATTTTATAATCTCTAGTGTATTCTATGATTTTAATTAAACTCTTACCATCATTAATCATTCTTATGATATAATAAATTGTATATAATAAAATTAAAGGAGGAACCATGGAAACACTTATTAATAAATTACGTCCAAGTAGAATCGATGATATTATCGGTCAACATCATTTAATTGGTGATGGAAAAGTTCTTACTAAATAGTAGAAAGCAAAAAAATGTTCTCATTTATTCTATATGGTCCCCCTGGAACTGGAAAAACTTCAATCGCTAATGCATTAGCTAATGAACTAGACTATAAATTTAAAATACTAAATGCTGTAAATTGTACAAAAAAAGATTTAACTGCTGTAATAGAGGAATCAAAAAGATTTAAAAAAGTTATTCTACTACTCGATGAGTTTCACAGACTAACTAAACCTATGCAGGATATATTACTTCCTGAAATCGAATTTGATAATATATACGTTATTGGATGCACAACAAACAACCCATATCATACTGTTAATCCTGCAATTAGATCACGTTTAATAATTTTTGAACTACAACAAGTTTCAAATGATGATATTTATGAATATCTAAAAAAAATATCAAATAATAAAGAAATATTCCCTAAGAATTTGAAAATAGAAGATGATGTTTTTAAAACAATCGCTCTAAATTCTTCTGGTGATTTGAGATTCTCATTAAATACTTTTGAAATTCTATATAATTTATCAAACGAAGATGAAATTGTCACAAAAGATAAACTATTAAACTTATCTCTAGGAAAATTCAAAGCTTATGATAAAGACGGTGATGCTTTTTATGATATTATTAGTGCTTTCCAAAAATCTATTCGTGGAAGTGATGTTGATGCTTCACTGTACTACTTAGCGCTGCTAATAGATAGTGGTGATTTAGATACTATATATAGAAGAATGAGTGTTATTGCTTACGAAGATATCGGTCTAGCTAATCCAAACATCGGACCTTTTGTCCATGCTGCGATTGAAAGTGCAAAGATGCTTGGATTACCCGAAGCAAGAATACCATTGGCCAACGCTGTTATTCAACTAGCACTTTCCTTAAAATCTAATAGCGCTTATATGGCGATTGACAATGCACTGCACGAAACTAAAACAAATCCAAAATTCATAATTCCTAATCACTTGAGAGATGCACATTATTACGGTGCTGATAAACTAAATCGTGGAGTCGGATATCAATATCCACACAGCCATCCAACAGGGTATATTAAACAGCAATATCTTCCAGATAACTTGGTAGGAAGAACATTCTATACACCAAAAACAAATAATAAGAATGAACAAAATCTATCACAATATAAAAAATTTATAGATAATGTGAAATAAAAAGAAAAGTAGTAACTCAAATAAATTCGAGTTACTACTTTCTTTTATTCACCTAATATTTTAACTTCACACTCAAGTTCAACACCTGAATCTTCTAAAACTTTTTTCTGAACTTCTTTAATTAAGTTTTTATAATCTTCACAAGTTGCTGAATTTATATTAACCATAAATCCTGCATGTTTTTTTGAAACTTGCGCTCCACCAACAGTTAATCCTTGTAAGCCAGCATCTTGGATTAATTTTCCTGCGAAGTATCCTTCTGGTCGTTTAAATACAGAACCACATGAAGGGTATTCTAAAGGTTGTTTATCAGAGCGCATTTTATTCAATTCTTCTACTTTAGAAACAATTTCTTCTTTGTTTCCTTTTTTCATTTGGAAATAAACTTTAGAAATAATTTCCTTAGTTTCTTGAATTATAGAGTGTCTATATGAAAATTCCATTTGTTCATTAGTATATATTTTCTTTTCGCCGTTTTTAGTGAAAACTTCAACCTTTTGAACTACTTCTTTCATTTCACCACCGTATGCTCCAGCATTCATGAAGATTGCTCCACCAACACTACCTGGAATCCCACATGAGAATTCAAGGTTAGTTAGGCTATTTTCAATACAAAAATCAGTAAGTTCTTTTAATGTTAATCCGGCATAACAAGAAATAACATCAC
Organism: uncultured Gemella sp.; assembly: GCA_927911695.1. Classification (GTDB taxonomy): domain Bacteria; phylum Bacillota; class Bacilli; order Staphylococcales; family Gemellaceae; genus Gemella. The sequence continues at coordinate 4,392 of CAKMQO010000034.1, forward strand.
CTTCTAGTAACTCTATATCATTCATATCACTAGTTAAAGCTACTATTCCTTGAATTCCATTATCAGAAATTAATACATTTGAACCATTACCTAGTATAGTCAATTCAATATTATTTTCATTACTATATGCTATTACATTTTGTAAATCTTTTTCGTTATTTATTTTCACTAAAATCTCAGCATTACCACCTGTTTTTGTAAAACTATAATTTCTTAAAGGTTCGTTATATAATACTTCACTGCTTTGAAGAATATCTTCAATATTTTTTATTTTAATCATTAGTTTCAATCCTTTTTAAAATTTCATTTATAAATATTAATTTTTGTGCTAAATAATCTTTAAATGAAAGTTCTTTGTTCATATTTTTGAATGAATTATAGTCATCTTTTAGCTTATCATTACTAAAAACAGCTCTAGCTTTTGTAAAATCTTTGTGTACTTCTGTATCACGTTGAACAACATTTAGGACTATATCGTAACTCATTGTTAAATAATCAGTTATTCTTGCGTACTTAATTACCCCTTTTATTCCATTATGAGCAATTCTGTGATATCCTATATTGTTTAATCTTTTTTCATCAAATGTAGTTATTTCATGTAAATTCTCAACAACAACAAGAATATCTACAATTTTTTCTCCAAATACCTGTGTAGTACTAGTTGCTCCAATATGTAAAAACTCACATTTCGGCATTTTTGGGATTTCTTGTATTTTTTTTATTTCTTCTAAAAATATGCTAACAAAGACCTCATTGTCTTTTATTTCTTCAATTTTAACAATTCTCTTATCCATTTATAAAATCCAATCTTGTAATTAAATATCCTAATCTATTATAGACGTTATTTTATTTAAAGTAAAGCTATATCTGGATTTCATCTATGAGCTAAGTAAATAAACTTATGATATTAATTACATTATTTATTTACTAACAGCATTCTTCATAACAAAAACATCCTTTTTCATGATCATTTATCATTCCAATCGCTTGCAAATAGCTATAGATAATAGTACCACCTACAAAATTAAATCCTCTTTTTTTCAAATCTTTACTAATTTTTATAGAAAGCTCAGATTCACTTGGTGCATCTTTATAGCTTGTTAATTTATTATTAATTTTTTTATAGTCTGTAAAACTCCAGATATACTTATCAAAACTTCCAAACTCTTTTTGTACTTTGATAAATGCAAGAGCATTTTTTCTAACAGAATAGATTTTCAATTTATTTTCTTATTATACTTTCATCTTCTCTTAAAGATTCTAAATATTCATCTGTATAATTTGCACAAATATTATAATCAAAATTATTAAAAACTCGTTTAAAATTCTCGCGTTTTTTTAATACTAGCGACCAACTTAACCCAGCTTGCATACCTTCTAATACTAAGTACTCGAATAACATTTGATCGTCATGAGTTTCTCTTCCCCACTCATTATCATGATATTCAATTTCTAAGGAATCTTTTGCCCACGGACATCTATGTTTATTCATACGTAGCCTCCAAATTACTATTTACTAAAGTAAGCATTTCTCTAATTCGTCTAATGCTATATCTTTCTTTTTTATCAATTTCTAAGAAAAATCCATCCTTTACAATAATGCGTGTATCTTTATGTGGAGTTAATACAGTAAATAATTCTTTTCCTTTTAGATTATTCATAATTTCTTTATCGAATGTTATAACAACTTTATTAGCTAATTCTTTTATACTAGTAACCATAGTATTTTTCGCCATAACTTTTAAATAACAAATATCTATTAGATTATTTACTTCTTCTCCAAAATCAGAGAATCTATCAATTAAATCTTCAACAATACTTTCTATTTCTTCATCACTAACAACATTGTTCAATCTCTTATAGAAATCTATTTTATCTGCATCACTAGAGATATACTCTTTTGGAATAAAGGCATCTACATTAAGTTTGATTTCAAGATTATCAGTCTCAACTTCAAAGATATCTTTTTTAATTGAAGGGGCTGCTTCTTTAATAATATTTTCATAGTAACTTACATCTTGAGTTCTATCCTGCTCTAATAACGGTTCTAAAATACCTTTTTTAGCTTGAATTTCTTGTTCTAACATTTGAGAATATAACGTATAACCTACTGAGTCGATAAATCCATGTTGTCTTCCACCCAAGACATCCCCTGCTCCTCGAATCGATAAATCCTGCATCGCAATCTTAAACCCACTCCCAAGAGATGTAAAGTTCTTAATTGCTGATAATCTTTTCTCTGAGTTTTCAGTTAGCGACTTAAACGGTTCATACATCAAGTAAGCATATGCTTCTCTGCTACTTCGACCAACTCGTCCACGAAGTTGATACAACTGACTTAGTCCAAAACGATCAGCATCCTCTACTATTAGTGTATTTACATTTGAAATATCAATACCAGTTTCTATAATAGTAGTAGAAATTAACATATCATATTTTCTATCTATAACATCAGTCATAATATTCTCAAGCTCTCTTTGACTCATACGACCATGTGCATACGCTATATTAATATCAGGTAATAATCTTTTTAGCTCTAAATACTTCTCATCGATTGTCTCTACTCTATTATAAACATAGAATACTTGTCCTCCACGATTTACCTCATTCATAACCGCTTCTTTAATAACCATTTTATTCTGAGCTGTTACGAATGTCTGAATAGGTTGACGTTCTCTTGGTGGCGTCTCTATTACAGATAAGTCCCTAATTCCAATTAAACTCATATGAAGTGTTCTTGGAATTGGTGTGGCACTAAGAGTTAATACATCAACAGTATTTTTAAGATGTTTAATTTTTTCTTTGTGTTTAACTCCAAAACGTTGCTCTTCATCTATTATCAATAAGCCTAAATCTTTATATTTAAATCTATCGTTTAATAGTTTATGCGTTCCAACGATGATATCAATTTTACCTTCTTCTAGCTTTTTACAAATCTCAGTAATATCTTTTGCAGATTTAAATCTACTTACTACCTCTATATTAATAGGGAAATTCGCAAATCTACTTACAAAGTTATCATAGTGTTGTTCAGCAAGTAGTGTTGTTGGTACTAAAACAGCTACTTGTTTATTATCAGTAACAGCCTTAAATGCAACCCTCATCGCTACTTCCGTCTTACCAAATCCAACGTCCCCACATAACAATCTATCCATCGGGCGTTCTTTTTCCATATCTCTCTTAATCTCTTCAGTAGCTTTTACCTGATCTTCAGTAGGAGTAAATGAAAAATCTGCTTCAAATTCAGCTTGCATGCTTCCATCAATACTGTACGCATAACCTGAACTCAATTCACGTTTAATATATAACTTAATAAGATCTTCAGATATATCCTCGATTTCTTTACGAACTCTGCTCTTAGTCTTATGCCAATTTTTAGTACCAAGTTTATTTAATGCGGGTTTTCTGTTATCAGTAGAAGCGGTATATTTTTGAATATAGTTCATATTATTTATATCTACATAAATAATATCTCCACCATCATAAACAATTTTTAAAAAGTCTTTAAATACTCCTCCTACTTCTACATTCTCAATACCTTCATATAAGCCAATTCCATGACTAACATGGACAATATAATCCCCAATATTTAGTTCTTGATAGTTTCTTATTTTTTCTGAATTTGTATACTTGAATTTTACACGTCGTTTTTTTCTTTCTTCTTCTGTAAATAGTTCACGTGGCGTTAATAAGAATATTTTATTTTTTCTATCCTCTAATCCCTTAAGGTGATATTTATTTACATCAATAAAAATTTTTCCTTCTTTAACACCGTAATAAATATCATCATAAAAATAATTATCAAATAACACTTTCTCAACATAATCTTTTTGTTTCTGTGTGTTTAATGAGATAATTACTTTGTAATTGTCTGTAATCTTCTCTCTAATTTCTTTAGCTAAATACTCTTCACTTGAATAATAAGCTAAGTCAATTATATCTAAGTTATAGTTTTTTCTCTATAATCTTATCATTTAGCTTTAAAGTAGATAAGTAGTATTTTTCTAATATCTAAATTTTGAATCTTTTCAAATGCTATATTATCTATTACATCTTGATAAATATAACTTCTATTCATTTCCTGTAAACTTGTTAAAAAATACTCTCTTAATCCTTCTATTTTTTCTAATATTTTATGATAATTATCATAAAAGACTATAGTATCATCGTTTAAATAATCAGCAATACTATATGTATTTTCATAAATTAAATTCGAGAAACTCTCTAAGTCACTGAAATCTCCTGTTGCTCTATAGATTTCTACTTTTTCCTTAAGATAAGTGCTAATCTCTTGATAATTCTCATCTTTTTGTATCTTTTTATCATTCAACTTAGCAAGTACTTTTTCTACAACTATATCTTTTTTCTTCAGAAGTAAGGAAAAAATCACTTGTTGGATAAATAACTGCACTATCAATTCTATCTAGAGATCGTTGAGTAATTTCATCAAAAATCCTCATACTATCAAGCTCATCATCAAAGAAATCTAATCGTATCGGCTTTTCACTTAGAGGACTAAAAATATCAACTATACTACCTCTTTTAGAAAATTCTCCAACTACATCAACACTTTCAACTCGTCGATATCCCATATTTACAAGTTTTCTTTGTAATTCATCAAAACTTATAACAGTGTCCTCATTAATTTCAAAACTGTTATTTTTGAAATCACTAGGATTTTTTACCGTTCTATATATAGCTTCTATTGGAATAATAATTATACTTTGTATATTATGAACTAAGTTTTCAAGTACTTTTATCGAATTTTGGACTAGATCATTACTTTTAGATGTATGTCGTTTTAAAATATCGATTTCTGGATAAATATATGTTTCTCCTTCAAAATCACTTAAAATTGCAAATAACTCTTCAGCTTCAGCTTTACTTTGCGATAACACAACAACAGTCTTATCACTTTGTTTATACTCATTATATATCTCTAAAGCACGTGTTGTTAGATTTTGTCCGTAAATTCCTATATTTTTATGTTTTTTTTCAAATTGTAAATCAACTATTTCTAACAGACTATCTTTTATCATATACGCTCCTTTCCACGATAAATAGCAGCAAAAGAAACTATCTTTCTCTAATGCTGCATTTATTCTTCTAATTGTATTTATTCATCAAATCTACAAAATTCATTTTAGAAAAATCTTCAATACAGTTTATACTTTTTGAATAAATCTTTTCAATTTCAACCATTTCATCTTTTGAAAATCTTCCTAATACATAATCAACTACCTTCATAGGTGGAGTTGGTCTATCAATACCAATTTTTAATCGATTAAATTTTTCTGTTCCAAGGTGACTTATTATACTCTTAATACCATTATGTCCACCGCTACTTCCTTTAGCTTTAAGTTTAAAATTCGCAGTTTTTGTATCTAAGTCATCATAGATTATCAAAATATCTTCTATATCAATTTCAAAATAATCATAAAACTTCCCTACTGCTTCTCCAGATAAATTCATATATGTTGTAGGTTTAATTAATAAATATTTAATTCCATTGTGATACGTCATAGCATATTCTGCATTGAACTTTGTTTTATCAAAACTTACATTCCAAGATTTTGCTAGTTCATCTAGAACCATAAAACCAATATTATGCCTTGTATTTTCATATTGTTTTCCTGGATTTCCTAATCCAACTATTAATTTCATAGATTATCCTCTCTTTATTTTATTTACTATCGAAAATATGACTTAAAGAAGGCAACGGACTCCGCTGCCTTCTCTAAGCTTGATTTAATTAATTATTATTCAAAAAGAACACTTACAGGCTCGTTATTGTGGATTTTGTAAATAGCTTTAGCTATTAAATCACCTACGCATAACGGTACCATTTTATCTAATTTTTTCTCTTCTGGTATATCTATTGTGTTAGCATATACTAATTCTTTAATTGGAGAATTTTCAATTCTATCTAATGCTTGTCCACTTAACACAGCATGTGAGCAACTTGCATAAACTTCTTTTGCTCCTCTATCTTTAAGTGCTTGCGCTCCTAAAGTAATAGTTCCTGCTGTATCGATAATATCATCTATAAGGATACATGTTTTTCCTTCAATGTTACCTACAATATTCATAACTTCAGCAACATTTGGTTTTGGTCTTCTCTTATCGATAATTGCGATTGGTGTATTTAATGCATCTGCTAGTTTTCTGGCACGTGTTACACCACCGTGGTCCGGTGATACAACAACCACTTCTTCCATATCTGGAAGTTTTTCTTTGAAATATTTCGCAATAATTGGTACACACATAAGGTGATCAACTGGAATATCAAAGAAACCTTGAATTTGAAGTGCATGAAGATCTAATGCAATTATACGATCTGCTCCTGCTACCTCTAGTAGATTAGCTACTAATTTAGCAGTAATTGGTTCACGACTTCTTGCTTTTCTATCTTGACGTGCATATCCATAATATGGAATTACAACGTTAATAGTGTCCACTGAAGCACGTTTAAGTGCATCTATCATAATTAATAAAGTCATTAAGTTGTCATTTACAGGGCCACTAGTTGATTGTAGTACGAATACTTCGCTACCACGTACACTTTCCTCTATATTAATTGAAACCTCTCCGTCACTGAATTTTTTTACACTACATTTACTTAACTCTACTCCTAGTGACTTCGCTACTTGTTGTGCTAATGGGATATTAGCATTTAATGAAAACAGCTTTAATGGTTTATCTACAAGCATATTAAATTTTTCTCCTTAAAATTTGGTTCGATAGTAATACAGATGTATTCCATTGATTATTATAGCATAAATATTAAACAATTTCTACTAATTCAAGTATAGACTAATTAAAATCCATTAATTTTTTTACTATTTATATTTATATTTTTAATTAAAACTTATTACTTAGCATTATATTAATATTTTTTTACATTAGCATTAAAAATTCTATCTCGTTAACTTATTCCAATTGATATTTAATAATTTGAATTTTAATATTCGGTTTTCATATCTAGTTTTCTATATTTTTTAATAATTTTGAATATTTCCATCATTTTTTAGTTTATTTATTACTCATACTATGCTATTATTATAAGGTATAGAATAAAAGAAATTTTGCAAAGATTTAACTATTAAAAAAAGCATATTTTTCTTAATAGTTAACATAGTTTTAAATTTAACTATTAGTTCTTACTTTTATGGAACTTTACTTTTCTTTATTCTAAATATATACAATTAAAGGAGTACCATTATGGATAAAATTTTTGAACTTATTGAAAAAGAACAACATAGACAAGACACAAACATTGAACTTATTGCAAGTGAAAACTTTGTTTCTAAAGATATTCTAAAAGCCACAGGAAGTATTTTAACAAATAAATATGCTGAAGGATATCCTGGAAAAAGATACTATGATGGTTGTGAAGTAATTGACGAAATAGAATCTCTTGCAATAGATAGATTAAAAGAACTTTATGATGCAAAATTTGCAAACGTGCAAGCACACTCAGGATCAAGTGCAAACATCGCAGTTTACTTATCTTTATTAACACCTGGTGATACTGTTTTAGGGATGAGTATGGATGCAGGTGGACACCTAACTCACGGTAGCAAAGTTAACTTCTCAGGAAAACTATTTAATGCTGTTTCTTATGGTGTGACAAAAGATACGCATCTTATCGATTACGATGAAGTTCTTCGTATTGCTAAAGAGCATAAACCAAAAATGATTATTGCCGGATCAAGTGCATATTCTCGTGTAATTGATTTTGCTAAATTTAGAGAAATTGCCGATGAAGTAGGTGCTTACCTAATGGTTGATATGGCTCATATCGCTGGTTTAGTAGCTGCCGGCTTACATCCAAACCCAGTACCTTATGCTGATGTAGTTACATCTACTACACATAAAACTTTAAGAGGTCCACGTGGTGGTATTATCCTTACTAACAATGAGGAAATCGCAGTTAAAATTAATAAAATGATTTTCCCTGGTGCACAAGGTGGGCCATTAGAACATGTTGTTGCCGCTAAAGCAATTTGTTTCGCTGAAGCTCTTAAACCTGAATTCAAAGTATATCAACAACAAGTCGTAAAAAAATATGCAAGCAATGGTAGAAGCATTTAAAGCTAACAATATTCCAGTGGTATCAAATGGTAGTGATAACCACCTATGTCTTATCGACACATATTCTACTTATAATGTTACTGGACATGAAGCTAGTGACCTATTGAGTAAAGCTAAAATCACATGTAATAAGAATGGTATCCCATTCGATACATTACCACCAATGAAAACTAGTGGATTACGTTTAGGTGCTGCTGCTATGACTTCTAAAGGTTATGTGGAAGAAGACTTTGTAGAAATTACAAATATCATTTGTGATTTATTAAAACAAGGTGAAAACTATCTAGAAAAAGCCCAAGAAAGAGTAGCCACTTTAGTAGCAAAAGAAAGAAAAGAATTTAGATAAAAATATCATTAATAATATTGCAAACGACGAAGAAATTTTCTTCGTCGTTTTTTTGACGAACTTTATACTTTTTAAAATCACTTAAATGTTCGCTTTTAAAAAATTATTTTTTAAATTGTATATTTTTTATGTTGACAACGTTCGCTTTTCGTGTTATATTTATAAAAATTCTTTTGGAGAACTGAAAATATGAAAACTAAAAAAATTATTAAAGCATCTTTTTTTCATAGCCCAACATATGGTGAAATTGAATTTCTGGAACATGCTGTACTTTTAGTTTCTGATAATGGAATTATTTCTGAAATTATTAGAAAAGAAGATGAAAATTATCAACAATATTAAATCAATACTCACGTGAGAGTAACTTTATTGATTTTAAAGATAAAGTTCTTTTACCCGGTTTTATCGATTTGCATATACACGCTCCACAATGGCCACAAGCTGGACTTGCCTTGGATGACGAATTAAGCCACTGGCTAAATAGTTTCACCTTCCCTTTAGAATCAAAATATAAAGATATCAACTACGCTCGAGAAGTCTATACTGATCTAGTAAAAACATTATTAGCAAATGGTACAACATCTGCAATGTACTTTGGAACTATCCATAATGAAGCTACACTCGAATTAGCGAAAATTTGTGCTAATTTAGGGCAAAGATCTTTTGTTGGTAAAGTTGTTATGGATGATGAAACTATGAATCCTGATTTTTACCGAGATAATAGCACAAAAGAAGCTATTGAAAACACTGAGAGGTTTATTAATGATGTTCAGAAACTTTCAAAAAATTTTCCTCAAGGTGTATATCCAGTTATTACTCCTCGCTTTGTTCCAAGCTGCACGGACAATGCACTCTTAGAGTTAGGAAAATTAGCAAAGAAATATAACTGTTATATACAAAGTCATTGTAGCGAGAGCGATTGGGAGCATAATTTCGTCCTTGAACGTTTTAGAAAAAGAGATACTGAAGTCCTAAATCAATTTGGATTATTAACAGATAAATCGATAATGGCTCATGGCAATTTTATAAATTCGAAAGATGCTGATATCTTCAAAAAGAATAAATCTTCAGTTTGCCACTGTCCTATTTCTAACTCATATTTCGCTAATGCAGTATTACCTGTTAACAAACTAAAAAAACATGGTTTAAATATTTGTTTAGGTACCGATATCTCAGGAGGCTTCTCCCCTAGCCTATATGACAATATAAAGCATACAGTTATGGCTAGTAGGATGTTAAATGATGGGGTTGATAATAGCCTGGAAGCTAATTGCCGCGGTAATAATAATTCAAAAGTGAGTGTATTTGAAGCATTTTATCTTGCAACAACTGGTGGTGGAGAAGCTTTGAAATTACCACTTGGACTTTTTAAAGAAGGT
>CAKMQO010000035.1 GCA_927911695.1 uncultured Gemella sp.
TAGTATTAGTTACATCTATTAACCCAACATCAAGTGGAGAAGGGAAAAGTACTGTAACTATCGGTTTATCTGATGGATTAAATAGAATCGGGAAAAAAATCTTGTGTAGCACTACGTGAACCATCTTTAGGTCCTGTATTAGGAAGAAAAGGTGGAGCAGCTGGAGGAGGATATGCTCAAGTAGTACCGATGGAAGATATTAACCTTCACTTTACAGGAGATATGCACGCTATTACTACAGCTCACAATGCAATCGCAGTATTAGTAAATAACCATGTATTCCAAGGAAACGAATTAGAAATAGATAAAATCGTCTTTAACCGCGTTATGGATATGAACGCTCGTGATTTACGTCATGTTAAAGTAAATGCAGGAACAGACTTAGAACGTCTTGACGGATTCGATATTACTGTAGCAAGTGAAGTAATGGCTATTCTATGTCTATCAGAAGGTATTGCTGACCTTAAAGAAAAATTAAGCAATATTCTTGTAGCTTACAATAAAAAAAGGTGAACCAGTTTACCTAAAAGATTTGAAAATTGAAGGTGTAATAACTTCATTATTAAAAGATGCAATTAAACCGAATATTGTTCAAACATTAGAGAACAATCCAGCGATTATTCACGGTGGACCATTCGCAAATATTGCGCACGGATGTAACTCAATCTTAGCTACAAAAACAGCTTTAAAATTTGCTGATTACGTAATTACAGAAGCAGGATTCGGAGCTGACTTAGGAGCTGAGAAATTCTTAAACATTAAATGTCGTAAAGCAGGTCTTAAACCAAAGGCTGCTGTAGTAGTAGCAACAGTTAAAGCATTAAAACTACACGGTGACATTGAAGAAAAAGACCTAAAAGAAGAAAACTTAGAAGCATTAGCTAAAGGTGTTCAAAACTTAGAAAAACACATCGAAAACTTACGTAAATTTAATTTACCTATAGTAGTAGCTCTAAATGTCTTTGTTACAGATACAGAAAAAGAATTAGCATTCCTAGAAAACTGGGCAAAAGAACAAGGCGTAGAATTCTCTCGTACAGAAGTATGGGAAAAAGGTGGTCTTGGTGGAATAGACCTAGCAGAAAAAGTAGTAAAAGCTGTTGAAGGAAATGACAAAGAACTACAATTATTATACAAAGATGAAGCATCAATTACTGAAAAAATTGAAACAGTATGTCGTGAGATTTACGGAGCTGATGGAGTTAACTTCTCTGATGAAGTTAAAGCTGAAATCGCAAGAATCGAAAGTCTTGGATTCAAGCATTTACCAGTATGTATGGCGAAAACACCAGCTTCATTAACAGATAATGCGAAGATAAAAGGGCGTCCTACAGGATTTAACATTACTATCAACGATGTTAAATTACGTAGTGGTGCAGGATTTGTAGTAGCTTATGCGAACAAAGTACTAACAATGCCAGGACTTCCAAAAGTACCAAGTGCTTTAAATATCGATATCGATGAAGAAACAGAAACAATCATCGGAATCTTCTAATATAAAATATACGACAGATTATATTTAAAAGAATAAGTAACTTGAGAATTAGTATAAACTGATTCTCAGGTTATTTTTGCATTTAAGTTCAGTATTAAATATTTTATATAGTTGATAATTGTTTTTAATGAAAACGCATGAAAGTGTATAAACTTTGAAAATAGATTAAATTGTCCGATAATTTTGAGTTTTTATAAAAAACGGTTGTAAAACGTCTGTATTTGTGATATAATTATTAATGGAAAAAATAATTGCTTTCAGGAGGCGTAACTTATGTCAATAATCGTAGTAGTAGGTTCACAATGGGGAGATGAAGGTAAAGGTAAAATTACCGACTTTTTAGCAGAACGTGCTGATGTAATTGCTCGTTATCAAGGGGGGAACAACGCAGGACATACTATTAAGTTTGATGGAAAAACTTACAAACTTCAATTAATCCCATCTGGAATTTTTAATGAAGAGAAACTTTCAATTATCGGTAATGGTCTTGTAGTAGATCCTAAATGGATTTGTGGTGAGATCGATAGACTAAAAGAAAGTGGAGTTACTTGTAATGGATTAAGAATCTCTAACAGAGCACATTTAGTATTACCATACCACTTAAAACTTGATGAGGTTGAAGAAGCTCGTCGTGGAGAAAACAAAATTGGTACTACTAAAAAAGGTATCGGACCATGTTATGTAGATAAATATAAACGTTGTGGTATCCGTATCGCTGATTTATTAGATGCTGATTTATTCAAGAAAAAATTAGAACAAAATCTGAAAGAAAAAAAATGAACTATTCGAAAAAATCTAATGAAACTGAAAGGATTCGACAGTAGAAGAAATACTTCTAATGAGTACTTCGAATATGGAAAACAATTAGCTCAATATGTTACAGACACTTCTAAAGTATTAGAAGATGCACAAAATGAAAATAAAAACATCTTATTTGAAGGTGCACAAGGGGTAATGTTAGATATCGATCACGGTACATATCCATACGTTACATCATCTAACCCATCTGCAGGAGGAATCACTGTAGGTAACGGATTTGTTCCAACAAACGGATTTAAAGTATTAGGTATTTCAAAAGCTTATACTTCACGTGTAGGAGATGGTCCATTCCCAACAGAATTATTCGATGAAATTGGTTCTAGAATTCGTGAAATTGGACACGAATATGGAACTGTAACAAAACGTCCACGTCGTATTGGATGGTTTGATACTGTGGTAATGCGTCACTCAGCTCGTGTATCTGGAATGACTAATCTGTCAGTAAACTGTCTAGATGTACTTTCAGGTCTTAAAGAACTTAAAATATGTACAGCATACGATTATAAAGGTGAAATCTTAACTGAATATCCAGCTAATGAAAACATCATTAAAGATTGTAAGCCAATCTATGAAACATTACCAGGATTTGATGAAGATATTACAGGTGTAACATCACTTGATGAGCTTCCTGATAACGCAAGAAAATATTTAGAAAAAATAGAAGAATTAGTAGGAGTTAAAATCTCTGTATTCTCTACAGGACCAGATAGAACACAAACTCACTTACTAGAAGATTTATGGAATTAAAATAAAATGAAATGATAAGTAGACTTCGAGGTAATTATACTATACCTCGAAGTTTATTTTTGTAAAAACTAGATTAAAATAAAAGGAAAAACTGGTGACAAAAATGTCACATAAAATATATTTTCAATTGTATATTTTAATAATAAGACAATGTTTTCTGATTGTGAAAAAGGTACTTTAATCCGTGATAAAATAAGCATACGATAACTTATAGAAATGGAGATGCTTATGAAAAATAGAAATCAACACTTATTAATAAATGAGAAACAAAGTGGTTTAGGTATGTACTTATTTGGATTAAGCACACTAGGGGAATTGACTAATAATTTTACAAAGCAAAGTAATTTTGTAGAAGATATTATTGAAGATTAAGGTGGAAGTATACAAAGTGACACGGATGACACTAAAAAGAAAACATCACTAAAATATAATATGTGTAAAAGTGACAAACATGACAATATTGACAACAAGAAGAATTAAATAACAACAGTAGTAGGATTAATGTCGGTGTTTAATTAGTTATAGCTCTGTTTTTATATTAATAATAACTTGTAATTGACTTATATAAATCATTAAAATCCAAGGGATAGCTGTTATTCCTTGGATTTTTATATGTTTAGATATAAAGAGATAAGGAGGTAGTAACTACACAACATAAAGTAGAGATACTAAGTGAATAGTTATCAAATAAATACTTTGTTTATGTAAATTAGTAGTTTTATAATATTAATTTACATATATTTAAAAGCACTGTGTCTATTTTACCAAAATAGATATATAGAAATACGAACTTTCAAGATTTATTTGAATAAAGTGTCACAGGAGTCATTTTTTATATTCTGTAGTTAAAATTAATCTAAAAAAGTGACAATTTTAACATGATTCGTTATTTTATAGTATTGTGGTGCTATAATAATAAATGTCTATAAGAGAGTCCGTACTTATTATTACTATAAAAAAGATGAAATATGCTGTGACACTTTTGGTTGTTTTTTTTCGTCAACATAAAATAGATTC
>CAKMQO010000036.1 GCA_927911695.1 uncultured Gemella sp.
ACCTAATATGTATCAATCGCTTCATACAACGGTAATTGCACCAGATGGACAAACTTTAGAAGTTCAAATTAGAACTTATGAAATGCATGAAATTGCCGAAAAAGGGATTGCTGCGCACTGGGCATATAAAGAAGGTAAGAAAGTTAATAAAAACAATAACTTCTATGAAAAATTAAATTGGTTCCAAAAAATTGCGGAAAACGATGAAACAGAAGCAACTGCTGAAAGCTTTATGGAATCATTAAAAGTAGACTTATTGAGTGATAAAATTTATGTGTTTACACCAAATAGTGATATTATTGAATTACCGAAGGGTTCATGTATTGTTGACTTTGCATATGCGATTCACTCAGAAGTTGGTAATAAGATGGTAGGAGCTACTGTAAATGATAAAATCGAGCCTTTCGATTATGTGTTATCAACTGGTGAAATTTGTGATATTCGTACTAGTAAAAATTCTACAGGACCTAATCGCTCATGGTTAGAGATTGCTACATCATCTCAGACTAAGTCAAAAATTAAAGCATTCTTCAAAAAAGCAGCTCGTGAAGAAAACTTAGTTAAAGGTGAAATCTTATTAAAAGATGAGATTAAAGCTAATAACTTTGATATAGATGAGGTCTTAACTGAAGAAAATATCACTACTGCACTTAATAAATATAAATTTGCTAATCTTGAAGAAATGTATGTTGCCATAGGATATGGTGGAATTACAGCGAATAAAGTCTTTGCAAGATTAACAGAAAAAATTAGAAAAGAAAAGATGACTCAAGCGAAAATTGAGAAACTTTTCAATGCAGAAGAAAATAAAAAAAATAGTAACTGAAACGGGTGTCTATGTTAAAGGTGTAGATAATATTCTTGTAAGATTATCTAAATGTTGTCAACCAATTCCAGGAGATGACATAGTAGGATTTATTACAAAAGGTAGAGGAGTTACAGTTCATAGACATAATTGTCCAAATTTAAGTGAAGAAGATCATGCAAGATTATTGGATGTTGAATGGGTAGAAAGCTTAAATGCACGTCGTTATAGTGTAACACTACAAATTCACGCTTTTGATAGAGAATTGTTATTGCAAAACGTTCTATTAACATTAAGTGAAAGCAGAGTTGAGATTAAAAAACTTAACTCTGAATCGAAATCTGATAAAACATGTGTTATTACGATAGGAATATATGTAAAAATGTTAGTGAATGCGATTATATGATTAAAAAATTACGACAAATTCAGGATGTATATAGCGTAGAAAGAATAGTTAAATAGGTGGATATATGAAAATTATATTACAAAAAGTAAAAAAGCCAGTGTAAGTGTTGAGAATAAAGTTGTGGGTAGTATTGATAAGGATACTGTCTTTTAGTAGGAGTTCATAAAGAATCTACAGATGAAGATGCGAAATACTTAGCAAAAAAGGTAGCACAAGCACGCTTATTTGAAGACGAAAATGATAAAATTAACCTGAGTCTAAAAGATGTTGGAGGAAGTATCTTATCAGTTTCACAATTTACTTTATACGCTGATACGAAAAAAGGTAATAGACCAAGTTTTACAAGTGCTGCTGGAGCAGAAAAAGCTAATCAATTATATGAAAAATTTAATGAATTTTTGAGAGAAGAAGGTGTGACAGTAGAAACTGGTATTTTTCAAACAATGATGGAAGTTAATATTGTTAACGATGGTCCGATTACTATTGTTTATGAAAAACTATCAGCAGGAAATTAATTATGAGAATAAAAAGAAGAAATAAGAATGGCATATTGTTCGTAATATCTATATTGTTATTAGTACTCGTTGTAGGAGGCGTAGTAACATATATAGGTGAGAAAATGAATTTATCACCTAATTCTGAAAATAATATTACTATTGCAAAAGAAATTGAAATTAGAACAGGACCAGATGATTCATATCCAACATTAAAAAAAGTGACAGCTGGAGATAATGTGGAAATGTTAAGTAAATCTGAAACTTGGTATGAAGTTAAAACAAAGGATAGTTTTGTTGGATGGATACCAGGTTGGAGTATTTTAGGAACAGGTCAGAAAAGTCCTGAAGATCAAAATAAGGAAAAACTAGCTTCTTATTCAGTCTTATTGAATCCTGTTAATTCACAAGAAGAGAAGGTTGATTATAAAGGAATATCCTCTAAATCTTATAATTTGAAACTAGCTAAACAGTTAAAAGAGATATTAGAAAAAGACGGAATAAAAGCAATATTAACTAGAGATAATGATGATTCGTATCCTTCAAAAGAAGATATTCTAAAAATTGCTGCAGAAAACTCAGTAGAAATGTTAATTGATATTGATACTAATAATGACAGCAACAAAGAAATCTTTGGTGTAAAAGTATACTATGGAACACAAGAATCATCTATTGTAGCAAGAAGTATTGAAAAAAATCTTTCTGAACACTATATTTCGAAGATTTCATCATCTGAAAAACAGGCGAATTTCCCTCAATTAAGTGATAAATTACCTCAGGTAAAATTAATTTCGGCTAATATAGGAAATAAAATTGATGTTGATTTATTAAATAATGAAATAGCAAATAAACAGTTTATCGAATCTTTAAGAGATGGTGTAGAGGGATATTTATATTATTTAATTAATATTGATAATTATAATGCAAAACGAAAAGAACAATTACTTAATTTACCACAAAAAGGACTTTCTGTTCCTATGTATTATATGAAACAAGATGCATATAAAAATATAGCATATGGTCTTGATGGCAAGAAAACAATTGAGGATAATGGTGATGCTATTATCTCACTTGCGATGATTGCTAAATATATGGGTAAAGATGAAGCAACTGTAGGAGAGCTTGCTTCTTGGGCAGGTAATAAGTACTATATTAGAAATCAAGGAACTCAACCTACTATTATTACAGCTTTCGCTGAAAAATATAATCTAAAAGTTGAACGTATTGAAACTGATAAATTAGTGGAAAACTTAGAAAATGCCTTAAGAGATAATAAACCTATACTTGTTAGATTAAAATCTGGAGTATTTGGTGACAGAGTAACATATAAAGTTATTCGTGGTTTTGAAGATGATAAATTCTATATAAATGATCCGAATGACGATGATGTTAAACTTACAAGTTATAATGGTTTCACAGAAAATGATATTAAAAATAACCTAGCTCAAGCATGGGTATTTAGTAAATAGAAAAAAGATAAAATGAGAGACTTAACAAAATCAATTATTTAAATAACGGTTTTGTTAGGTTTCTTTATTTTGGCTCTTTGTCAAGTTTGGGGCAAGGGAAAAAATAGTTTTATAAAATCTTTTTATTTAATAACTTCTTTTAGGATTGTATACTTTAAAATGCCTCTATCATATAGTGGTTATACACTTAAATGATTATTTAAAAGAGGAATAATAGTAGAAATCTGGGTGTATTTTTAAATAAATATACTAATTGTTAAATAGATATATTAACAAATTTATTTTTTTAACATAATGTATGAATTGGTGGTTTTGTTTTAATTTTATCGAAAAAACTTATAGTTATTTTTGTTTATTTACAAAGTAAAAAAAAGATGATATTATGATATTAAAGATAAAAAGTGGGAGTATATATATTGAGGGGGAAGTATGAAAAAAATAATTTCAAAATTTTTAAATTTTATTAACAATGATAGGTATGCTTAATGTTACTCATATACTAAATGTAGAAGGGGGTAACATAGGTTTATTAAATGGTATATATAACGAAAGTTATAGTTATACTGATTTATTAGAAAAATAGTATGGAATGGTTGGTATGTTGTTAATTCGAGAGGAACAACAAGTTATTCTAGAGTGAGAAGTATACTAGTTAATTCTAGTGACGATAAAAGAAGCGAATGGAATCTAACTGATGGAGGAACTGGAGATAATTACTATACTATAAATTGTCAATCAGGTTACTTATACAGATTGATGTTAGAAAATGTGAATATGGGAGTAGATGATATTTATGGAACTTGATCACCAGATTACTACTAATTAATCTATATTATTAGAATTTAGATAGAGCAAATAAAACTCTTGCTTTTGTCTCCTATTAATAGGAGGTTAAATATGAATAAATATTTTAAAATAAAAAAATGTTGATGTTAAGTTTAATAATTATTTTAGTTTTCTTTATTTTTAGAGACTTAAAAGAGTTAATTGCGTTTTATAAGTTTGATATAAATGCTCCGGATTTAACGGCTGATGGGCGAATGTTAAGGAACAAATTTCACGCTTCTTACTATGATCCAGCAATATTATATAGTTCATTAATGAAAATATATTT
>CAKMQO010000037.1 GCA_927911695.1 uncultured Gemella sp.
TAATGTTCCACCAGCTAAACGTTTCTTGACGCATTAAATCATTTGAATTTTTCTACTAATTTAGTAGTTGCTTCTGTTGGTCCTGCAAGGAAAGATGCATCTCCTCTATATTCAGTATAGTTAGATTTAATGAAATCTACTAAATCTACCTCTGTTTGCCATTTACCACCAACGAATGCTTTTTTTTCTGCAACTGTTGTCATATTAATGTCACTCCTTAAAAATTTTTATTATAATATGTGATAAATAAATTTATTAATTAAACTATTTGTTACACTCTTAGTGTACCTCAACCATATTATTAAGACAATATTTTTCTTATTCAATTTGTGTACATTTTGTGAACTCCAGTGCTAGTACAGTTATTTATATTTCATATGCTTTCAATTATTTTTCTTATTTTTTTCAAGAATATGAATCTCCAACATTGATGTAAAAGTCATGAAAACGTTAAATAACAAGTTTTATTTTTTTATCAGCGTTTTGAATCCTTTATATAACTGTTATGACACTGTTATTATTTAACTTACTTTCTATTAGTATAAATATACTAAAAATAACATTATTTTAAATAAAATTATTGAGATAATCGATACACTCTATCAATTATCTCAATATTTTATAATGTTATTCAAATAGTCTTTTCAGTTCTATATATCCTTCTTTTTCTAAATCTTTTTTCTTAATAAATCTTATTGACGCACTATTAATACAGTATCTAAGCCCTCCCAACTCAGTAGGACCATCAGGAAATACATGCCCTAAGTGTGCATCTCCTACTCTACTTCTTACTTCTATTCTTTCTACATAATGTGAATTATCTTTGTAGTATCTAGTAACTTCCTTTTCTATTGGCTTAGAAAAACTTGGCCATCCACAATGAGATTTGAATTTATCTTTCGAAGAAAATAATGGTTCACCTGTTGTTATATCTACATATATACCTTCTTCAAAACTATCCCAATATTGTCCAGTATATGGACTCTCTGTTGCACTTTCCATAGTAACTGCATATTCTAAATCAGATAATTCTTTTTTTAATTCATCTTTTGATTTTTTTTCGAATTCTTCTGGATTAATTTTAATTTCTTCACTCATTTTATTGTTCTCCTTTATAATTTATATATTCTTTTAAATTTTCTATAATATGTTTTCCGTCTTTTACTCCTAAATTATAAACGTGGTTTAGTTTTTCGATATCTTTCTCAAGTCTCTTTACATTAATATCTTCACTAGGTCTTATGACAAATACTTTCCCTTGTTTTTCTAACTCAATTATTTTCTCTACTGTTTCATTATAATCTTTGTATCTATTTTCTAATTTTTCAACTAGATGAGGATATTTTTTATAGAACATTTTAAATTGTATACTTGTTGATTTTTTTCTTTCTATATGTGATGGGTCTTGTTAGTATAACAATTATTTTATCGTAATTTTGTTTTTCAAAGAAGTCTATCGGTATACTATTTGCTATTCCTCCATCAAGATATTTTTTTCCATCTACTTCTATTATTTCTGAAATAATGGTAATGCAGAAGTGGCTCTTAAAGTCTCCATTTGCAAGTATGGATCATGGATTTTTATAAACTCCGCTTCTCCATTTTCAATATTAGTTACTGTCGCATAAAAACTAGTCTTTGATTCTTTAAACGTTTTATTATCAAATACATCAAGTTGAAACGGAAGTCTATAATAAGTAAAATCTTTATTAATTAAATTCCCTGTTCTTATCCAACTTTTTAAACTCATATATCTCTTATCATTTATATAATTAACATTGTAACGAAGTGCTCTTTTAGGTTGCTTAGAAACATAATTCACTCCAAACAGCGTTCCTGCTGAAACACCTACGATATCTGTAACCTCTATATTATTTTCCAAGAACACATCAAGGACACCAGCTGTAAATAGTCCTCTCATTGCTCCACCTTCTAATACTAAACCTACTTTCATTCAATCACACTCCTTTTAAAATTGATACTATTATATCATCTTTTATTCATTAGTTTAAATAAATTTACTTGCGTATCAAGTTATGTTAATATTTAGAACAAATAATAATTAAAAACGAGGTAAATATGAACATATTACTAATCGGTGGCAATGGCTTTGTAGGTCAAGCATTAATTAAAGAATTTAAGAAATACAAAGTAGATGTTAGCTACTTATCTAGAACCCAAAATCACTCTATCTATAGAGACGAAGCAACTTGGATACCAGGAGATATTTTTAACTGTGAGAATACTATAATCAATGAAGAATACGATATCGACATTCATTTAATCGGAACAATTAAAAATAAAAAGCTATATTCAAAACTAAATACAGAAAGTGTGGCAGAGACAATTAAATTATGTCAAAAACACAATATCAATAAACTTGTCTACTTTTCTGCAAACGGTGGCTTCAAGCAATATTTAGAAAGTAAGGTTGCCGGAGAAATATTAGTGAAAGATTCAAAACTAGATTATCTAATAGTACGTCCTGGTCTTATGTATGGTAAAGACAGACTTACCTCTTATTTCAATGTACTTCCGATTAAATTCTTCTCAAAATTACGTATAACGTTTTTCAAAAATGTTTATCCTCTTCCAGTTAACAAAGTAGCAGAGTCAGTAGTTAATGCTATTCTTAACAATACTGATTCAACTATTATTGAAATAAAAAATATGAAATAACTATATACACCGACTTAAAATTTTCGATTTCAAATGAATCAATATTTTAAGTCTATTTTTTATGACATTTGTCATATTACTTCATGACATTACCTACTAAAAGACACTCTCCTACTTTGATATAATTTAATTATCAAAGGAGAGGTGATCTAAATGTCATTAAATAATATTATAAAAGTAAAAAATATAACAAAAACAATTAAGGGAAAAAATATCTTAGATGATATTTCTTTTAACGTAAATACTGGTGAATGCATTGCTTTAATCGGACCTAATGGGGCTGGTAAGACTACTCTAATGAACTGTCTATTAGGAAATAAATTTATCAACTCAGGTTCAATAAAAATTAATTCTCTAAATCCAGGAAACCAAAAACTAAAAGAATTTCTTAACATACTTCCTCAGGAAAATGTTGTTCCTGAAAAGCTAAAAGTAAAAGAACTACTAGATTTTATACAGAAATTATATAAGAATCCCTTAACAAATAAAGAAATCGATGCACTACTAAAATTTGATGATTCTCAAAAAGATAATTTTGCTTCTAAATTATCAGGAGGCCAAAAAAAGATTATTATCTTTTATTATTACATTAATAGGACGACCAAAATTAATTTTCTTAGATGAACCAACAGCTGGCATGGATACATCAACACGTATCAGATTTTGGGAAATTGTGAATAACTTAAAAAATAAAGGTTTAACTATTATTTATTCATCACACTACATTGAAGAAGTAGAACATACAGCAGATAGAATCTTAGTTCTAAATAAAGGGAAACTAGTTCGTGATACTACTCCACATGCTATGCGCGCTGAAGAAATTGAAAAATACTTCACACTACCTATAAAATATCTAGATTTATTGAAAGATAGTGATATTATAAATAATTTAGAAATAAAAACAGATAATATTAATTTCTTAACAAAGAAACCAGATGAAATATGGCATCTATTACAACAAGCTGGTTGCACGTTTAAAGAAATTGAAATTCAAAATAGAACTTTATTAGATAGTATTTTTGTAACAACTAAAGATAATGGAGGAGATAAATAATGAAAAATCTTGCCAACTTATTAAAAATAGAATTTATATTCATAAAAAGAAACCTAACTAATTTTATTATGGGATTAGGTTTTCCAGTTATCTTCTTTATAGCATTTTCTGGAATGCAGCAATTTGACGATCCTGAAACAAAGATACGTGTAGTAAAAGATATGCTTATCTCTATGACTGCATTTAGTAGTATAAGCTTCGCTTTATTTTCTCTTCCTATTTCTATAAGGGAAGATGAGAAAAATAAGTATCTACATATATTGAATAATTCTCCGGTAAGAATATCTGAATATTACCTTGCTCGTTTTATTCGTCTAATAATAACATTTATTATTTCAATAGTTGTAGTGTTTGTCGTTGGGCATGTTGTTAGGGGCGTTAATATGACGGCTCGTGAATGGATTGTATCAGCAGTGCTAATGCTTATTGGAAGTATTACATTTTTAGGTATGGGATTACTTCTAAGTCTTATTAAATCAGAAGAAAAACTTTCATTACTTGCTAATATATTATACCTAGGACTTGCTATGTTAGGTGGACTTTGGTGGCCTACTTATCTTTTCCCAGAATGGTTACAAAATATATCTAAACTTACGCCCACATATCATTTACTAGAATTCGTTAATAAATATATTAAAGAAGATATTTTCTCTTATAAATCATTAGCAATTCTTTTAGCATACTCAGTCGTATGTATAATTGCTACATTGGTAATAAAAAATAGAAGAGAATCAAAATAATAACATAGGAGTGCGGATAAATTATTCACACTCTTATATTATTATGGTATCATTAAAGAATAAGGAGACTGAAATGTACAAAAAATTATTAAACTTATTAAAAGAAAAATATATATTTTATTTAACATTGGTATTTTTCGCATTCCCTCTTGCATATATTATTGAAGGAAGTTATCCTAAATATATATTATTCTTGACTATTTTAGCAATTATTTCATATATAGGAATGTTGCATACAAAAAAATAAAGTTCTTGTTTTTATAGAGTGGTTTATTCTAACTGGGTATATCACTTATACGACTATTGTTTTCAACCCAATGAATATTCTATTTAGTTTCTATTTAAGCAATTTACTTGTTTGGCATTTTCAAGATAAGTATTATACATACAGAACAATTAGTTTTTTCATAACTATAAATTGTTTAACACTATATATAATTGCAAACCCTACTATAAACATCGGTGATCGAATAATCCTATTTATTTTTTCTTCTATGTGTATTAATAACTTATTTTTTTCCAAAAAATATGGTTATGAAAGAAATAAATTGAAAAATGAACGTTTAAAACATAATGAACATATTTAAATCTACTTCTTGCTGAGAATGAAAGAAATAGAATCGGACGTGTTTACATGATAGTATCGGTCCATACTTTTGTAATGCTAAAATTAAAAGCAGAACTAGCTGAAAAATATCTAGAAAAAA
>CAKMQO010000038.1 GCA_927911695.1 uncultured Gemella sp.
AAAAAGTGATTTGTGGGAACTAATTCTGATAACGTCATTAATATTATTTCGTCTTTGATATTTTCTTTTTTATTAAACATACTAAAAACCCCTCTATATACTTATATTATAACATTTTTAGCACTTTTTCTCATTAAATAGCGCTGCTGACTCATGCAGTTTCTGCATTTGTCAAACAGCCTGAAATACAAGTATTATTATTTGATAATACTTGTATTTATTTTTTAACATTTTATTTTCGTACTTAACATTATGTATTTTACTACGTATATTTAGTACGTTTACTCCGATGATTTATTCTTATCAATCCCCTATACTATACATTGTAAGACGCATAATATGCTCTTACAAAAAAAATAATAGATTACTTAGTTAACCTATGTAATTAAAATGAGCAGTGGACTAAAATAAATAATAATTAAATTTTATGTAACAATGCTTTTTCAATACAATGGGTTATATGGGTTACTTGGGTTACTTAGGTAACCCATACAACCCAAGTAACCCATATGAAAATAGGAAACTATCTATAATGTTAAATTTAATATGATAGTACTCTCAAAAAATACTAGGTTTCATAAGAAACAAAAGTAATCTAAAAAAATCTAAGGAAACTAGGAGGACAAACTAAAATGTCAAATATAAATAAAGAAAGTATACAAAAAACATTAAGTATACTTAATAGGTATGGAGTAGATAAAATTAATATCCGTAGTATTGGAGGAGGAAAAACAACCAATACCATCTTCCCTATGAATGAATCGGAAAATATACTAAAACATATTGAATCAATCAATAGCGAAGCTAATATTTACATTACGTTTAATTATTTCAAAATAAGTAATAAAGAAGCTATCAGTGATAATGATATTGAAAGAATTAAGTTCATTCTATTAGATATCGATCCAGAACGTCCAAGTGGAACTGCTTCTACCGATGGACAAAAAGAAGAAGCGAAAAGGGTATTTGATAACTGTCTACAGTATCTTGAAGATAATAGTATCCAATATTATTATACATTTGATTCTGGAAATGGGTACCACGCCCTGATACCTATTGATATTGAATGCACTAAAGAGAACAGTAGAATCATTAAAGAGCTACTATACCACTTAGATAGCAAGTTTTCTTCAGAAAGAGCTCATGTAGATAAAAGTGTACATAATCCAGCTAGAATAACTAGATTATACGGTACACTTAACACCAAAGGGATACAAAATGGACCTGAATATTGTAGAATATCTAAGTTTCTATATGATAAAGCAGACGGTAATACTAATGATTTCAATAGTGTAAAAAGTATAATTAGTAAAAACAAAGTTGAAGACATAAACATTGATAATCTGATGACTCGTAAACCGTACTTACTTGTAAAAGATCCTATGGAATGGCTATCTTCTCACAATCTTACTGTTGAGAAGATAAAAGATTTAGATGGAGCTTGTCTGTATAAGTTTGATAGATGTCCAATGAGAGATCATCATAATCCAGATAAAGGACACTATTTCATAGTGAAAGAAAATAACAAATGTTATTTCGGGTGCCACCATGATAGTTGTGGAAATCAGAATATACATACATTCAACACCAAATATCCATGTCCACACGAACTACTTTTATATTATGATGAAACACCTTCTTTTGAAGGTATAAAAAATGGAAAGAGATATAAATTCTATGATTATATTCTAGATAAGACAGGTGTTATAGTTGAAGATAAGAAAAAGGGTCCAATTTGGATTTCTACTAATCCAATTTTTATTAATAATGTCATATACAACAGAGACACTAAAGAATTTGATTATGAAATACAATCACTTAGCATAGGTCAAACAGAAAATACCTTCTATTTAAAAGGAAACCAGCTCAATGCTCTATCATTACGTAATATTTTATCTAAAAAAGGAGTAATGGTTAACAACGAGTATAAACTTCTTACATATCTTCAGCTTCTAGCTAATAAGGCTAAAATACGTAATATCCATAATTGTGTAGGTTGGATTGAATATGACAACAAACTTGTTTATAATATCAGTAAAAATTATGGTGATGATAAAGAAAGTGTACTAAATAAGGATAGTATTTTTAAATTATCATCTTCTGGAGACTATGAAAATGTTATAAGTCTAATTAATAACGAGATATTAGGTACTAATATGGAAATCGCCTTGGCTGTAAGTTTTTCTCCGATAGTACTAGGTTATATCTCAAAAGTCGAATTCCCTGGTCTTGGAGCATTTCTTATAAATTTAATGGGACGTAGCTCAACAGGGAAAACTACTGCATTACACTTTATACAGAGCGTCTATGGTAGTCCTATAGAAAACTTAAAGACATTTAATTCAACATCTAACGCATTAGTTAATATATTGTCTGACAATTACGGAGTAGCCACAGTAATAGATGAATTATCCAGTAGTTCAATAAAAGATATGACTTCATTAGTATATCAAATAGCAGGCGGAAAATCTAAAGAAAGGTTAAACTCTGATGCAACACAAAAAGAACAAAAGACTTTCAGTACAAATGTAATATGCTCATCTGAGATTGGATTCCGTTCGAAACTAAAAGATAACCCTGGATTAAGAATGAGACTAATTGAAATAGAATTAAATGATTCTTGGACAAAAGATGCAAGCAGTTCTCATAATATAAAAAAAATCAGCTAGTAAAAACTACGGTCTACTTGCCAACAAATTTATGGAATGTTTATTTGCGCATGAGAGGGGGAGTCAACTGATATTAGACCATTTCAAAAAAGCAAGAGACAAAATAATTACTGAAATACCAGAATCAGAGTATAGAGATAGAATAAGTATTCCTTATGCAACTATTCTTGCTAGTGCAACATTAATAAAAGAATTATTAAATATTCAACTTGACAAAGAAAAAATACTTCAATTATTTATTAAACTAGAAGAAAAAGAAATACCTAACAGAAAAGGGATACCTGAAGGTACATATGAAAAAATAATAGAATTTGTACATAAGAATGCTACTAAATTTTACTATGATAAACCCACTGTTAGGTCATCAGGAAAGATAGGAATCATAAAAAAAGACAGCCAATCTGCATATGCTTATATATTCACTGGTGAGTTTGAGAAATTTCTACACAGAGAACTAAAATTTGAGGATGTGAAGTTAGCTATCGACAGATTAATTAATGAAGAAATTATTATTAATGAGTCTGATAAAAAGAGAAAGGCATCACGCATCTATATAGCAAAAATGCGAGAAAAATGCTATAAAATTAAAGTACCATTAGAAGATTACAACTTGATTATTAATGATATTGGTAGAGATACTGAAGATTTCGTTAAAACTAAACCCTCTTCTATGTTTGATAGCTTTGAATCAGAGTCGGTTGACGATTTAGATTTATCTTAAAATAATAAGGAAAGTTTATGAAATTAATTATACTAACTCATATATAAAGGAGAAAAAAAATGATAACAATTAACTACAAAGATATCATGAATCTTGGATTCCCAAGACACACAGCACGTTCAATAATAAAACAGGCAAAAATACAATTAGTTAACAGAGGTTTAACGTTATATGCGAATAATCGTATTGGTACGGTACCAAGAGAAATAGTGGAAGAGATTCTGGGACTAAAATTTACTACTAAGGGGGACATAGTATAATGGCGACTACTAAATATCCAGGAGTCTATAAAAATGAAAAAACTGGTTATTTCTTTTACAACGTAGAATTAGGTGTAGACCAAATAACTGGTAAAAGAATTCAGAAGAAAGGAAGTCGTGACTCTCACGGCTTACCTTTCAAATCAGCTAAATCGTGTCATGATATGTTGGTATCGGTAAAAGCTGAGTTTAAAAAGACAAGAGGTGGTGCACATAATTATAACATGACCTATGAACAATTCATGAATAGTGTCTACCTACCATACTATAAAGCATCAGTATGTAAAAATACTTGGAATAATAGAAAGACTGTTTTCCCTATCTTTATAAATAGATTCAAAGCTAAAAAACTACGTGAAATCAGTATTGCTGATTGTGAGAATTTTAGAATATATTTACTGAATCACAGCGGATACTCTCAAGCTTATTGTTCCCAATTATATGGTTCATTTAGAAAGTCTCTAGATTATGCCGTATATAGACAATTCTTAAATGAAAATATATCAAATAGAACTCGTGCAATTCCTAAGGGAAAACACACTATACCTTACTGGACTAAATTTGAATTTGAGAAAGTCATCTCAACATTTAATAAGTCAGATTACTTAGAACACCTTCACTTTACAATGTTATGGTTATACTATGTAACAGGTATTAGGGTCTCTGAAGGACTGGCACTATACTGGTCTGATATTGATTTTTCAAAGAAAACATTAAGAGTTCATTATAATCTTGATATGAAGTCTAAAAAAGAATATACTAGAAGCCTTACTCTTAAAACTGAAAATAGCAAGCGTATCATCTCACTAGATGATGATACTATAAAAATATTAAAAGAATGGAAAAGACGACAACAAAAACTAGTAAATAGCGATTTTGTAATGAGTTATGACGGAAGCCCTCTCCATCGTTGTATCATTGGCAGAATTATTAATAAACACTCGTCTTTAGCTAAAATACATAGAATTCAAGCTAAAGGATTAAGGCACAGCCATGCAAGTTATCTGATAAATGAACATAATGCAGATATTCTTGTAATATCAAAAAGATTAGGTCACTCTAGTCCTGAGATAACTTTGAAACACTACTCTCATCTATGGGGGAATAACGATCGAAGTATCGCTGATATGATAACAGGAAATATCAACATTAAATTCAGTAATAAATCGAAATCTAAATTTACAGGTAATCAATATATATCTAACGAAATAATAAAAACTCCTCTTCAAAGCACTTCTATCAAAAATGACACCCCCACTATATAAAAAACAAAATAACCTTCTTACTATCTTCCAAAAAGGATATAAGAAGGTTATATCTTATTATATGTCATTTAGAAACGATATATAGCAATTACCTAATATCAATAGTGTGCTTGACTAAAATTTATTGCTTTTATATTTTATTTATGCTAAAATAAAATATAAAAGAGAGAGCCGTTTTAAAGACGGTAGCTCGAATAAGATAGTTTTAATAACCATCTAACCGGCTAAAGTTAAAGATGGTTATTTTTTATTGTCATTTTTGAACGCTGTTAAGCACACTCCAACTATTGTTGCAATCAATAGATTTATACCAATAATAGTTTGTACTATTTCGTAAGGTGACAACTTGCTACTCCTTTCTTCCAGATTTTAGTGTATGCGGACATAGCACCATCCCCTTTCAAATTGAAGTAACTACAGCAGTGGGAACTAGAAAAAGCAGATACTAATTTTTAGTACCTACTTTTTAAGTTCCTGTTGCATACGCTATTCGTAATATTTTTCTTCAGTCTTTGACTTTGAAAAATAAACGACTACCGCAATCTTTATCAGAAGTTGTTACACTCTCTAACTTCTCTCTCCGACCTTGATTATAACAAATTAAATGTAGATAATCAACTATTTACAAGAGTTGTTATATCAATGTTTTCAACTTGTTAATTATAGTAATTTTTACTCATAAGTTTTAAGTTCTAAAGGTGTAAATTGAGAAAAAACATCGCATATTAGAAAAGATAGTATGCGATGTTTTGTTGTTATATTATTTGTTTCTATTTTCTAGGTAGTCTGCAATTGCGGCTACGTCTTTGTCTCCACGTCCAGATACGTTAACGATAATTACTTTATCTTTATCTAGTTTTGGAGCGCGTTTGATTACTTCTGCAAGAGCGTGTGAACTTTCGATTGCAGGGATAATTCCTTCTGTTCTAGTTAATAGAAGTAAAGCATCGACAGCTTCATCATCAGTTGCACTTACGTATTCAGCACGTTTTGCATCTTTTAGGAATGAGTGCTCTGGTCCGATACCTGGGTAGTCTAATCCTGGAGAGATTGAGTAAACAGGTTTTACTGAACCATCTTCGTTGAATAATGCGTAAGTTTTCATACCATCAACAACCCCTACAGTACCAAGTGTTAGTGTTGCTGCGTGGCGATCTGTATCAAGACCACGACCAGCAGCTTCAACACCTAGTAATGCTACTTCTTCATGAGGGATGAACTCAGCAAAAGCACCGATTGCATTAGATCCTCCACCTACACAGGCTACTACTAAGTCAGGTAGGCGTCCTTCTTTTTCTAGAATTTGACGTTTTGCTTCTTGACTGATAACTTTTTGGAAGTCTTTTACGATAGTTGGGTATGGGTGAGGACCAACTGCTGATCCTAGTACGTAGAAAGTATCGTCAATATTTTCAATCCATGCTTTGAATGCAGCGTCAACAGCCTCTTTAAGAGTTTTTTCTCCTCTTGAGCTGCGTGAACTTTTGCTCCAAGCATTTCCATTCTAAATACGTTTAGTCTTTGTCTTTCTACATCAAGAGCTCCCATGTAGATTTCACATTCCATACCGAATTTTGCAGCGGCAGCAGCCGTAGCTACACCGTGTTGACCTGCCCCAGTCTCGGCGATAACTTTCTTTTTACCCATACGTTTTGCAAGTAGAATTTGTCCAATAACGTTATTAAGTTTGTGTGCTCCAAGGTGATTTAAATCTTCACGTTTAAGGTAGATTTTTGCTCCTCCAAGGTGGTTTGTTAAAGTTTCAGCGTAGTATAGTGGAGTTTCACGTCCTGAGTAATCTTTTAAGTAATGAGCATACTCTGCTAAAAATTCTTCATTGTCTTTATAATTGTCGTATGCTGCTTCTAGTTCGTCAAGAGCTTTTTGAACAACATCAGGTACGAAGCTTCCTCCAAATTCTCCAAAGTATCCTTTAAGTTTTTTTAAGTTATTTTCTAAGTTTGTCATAATTGTTTTATTTCCTTTCGAGTTTTTAATAAGATTTAAAATAAATACACTTGTGTTACTCTAAAAAGGAAAGACCGTATAGAATAATTCTATACGGCCTTTTTACGATTTTAAAACGATTTTTCTACAGCCGACATAGACACTTTTTAGAGTACACTAAAGTTGCGTCTACGTCATAAAAACATACACACAACATTATCTACGCCAGTTTTGCCAAGAATTAAAAGTTGTTGTTTGTTTCATTTGTAGTTCCTCCTTCTCGTTTTGTTGTTTTTTATTATACATATGATTATCAGGAAAATCAATAGTTGTTTTAAAAATTTTCGGAAAATCTTCTTGGGATAATGGTAATTCTATAATAGGGTGTAGTATCTTGAATGAAATCTATATTATTGTAACAGATGTTTCAGTAAGTGTAATACAATATATATTTTCAAAAAATGTTATCTAGAAAATAGCGTTTTCATTATTTTTTTTTATTAAAACAGTATGTTGTAATTTTTAAAACAGATTAAATGAGTTAAATTTATTACTATTTTGATGATATATTTATTGATATTTCTTATTATTTATTATAAAATATTGATAATGATAATTATTATCATAAAATAAAGAAAAGAGGTATGAATAAATGAGTAAAATTGTAGTAGTTGGAGCAAACCATGCAGGAACAGCATGTGTTAATAAAATTTTAGCAACATATGGTGATAAAAATGAAGTGGTAGTTTTTGACCAAAACTCAAATATTTCATTTCTAGGATGTGGAATGGCTTTATGGATTGGAAAGCAAATTTCAGGTCCAGAAGGATTGTTTTATGCTAGTAAAGAGTCTTTAGAAGAAGCAGGAGCCAAAGTATATATGAATTCTCCTGTTGAGTCTGTTGACTATGATAAGAAAGAAGTACACGTACTATTAGATGGAAAAACAAAACACGTTGAAAGTTATGATAAACTAATATTTGCGACTGGATCGACACCTATCTTACCTCCAATTAAAGGAGCAGAAATTGTGCCAGGAAACAGAGAGTTTAAAGCTACATTAGAGAATTTACAATTTGTTAAGTTATACCAAAACTCTGAAGAGGTAATTAATAAACTTAATGCTAATCCAGATATCAAACGTGTAGCAGTGGTAGGTGCAGGATATATTGGTGTAGAACTTGCAGAAGCATTTGAACGTTTAGGAAAAGAAGTAATTGTAGTAGATATAGTAGATACATGTCTTGCTGGATATTATGACACTGAATTTTCTAACTTAATGAAGAAAAATCTAGAAGATCATGGTATTAAATTAGCGTTTGGACAAAAAGTAGAAGCTATTGAAGGTGATGGAAAAGTTGAAAGATTAATTACTGATAAGGAAACATTTGATGTAGATATGGTTATATTAGCTGTAGGTTTCCGTCCAAATACTGCATTAGGTGATGGAAAAATTGAATTATTCCGTAATGGAGCATTCTTAGTTAATAAAAAACAAGAAACAAGCATTAAAGATGTATATGCTATTGGAGATTGTGCAACTGTATATGACAATGCAGTTGGTGATACAAACTACATTGCCTTAGCATCTAATGCAGTTCGTACTGGATTAGTTGCAGCTCTAAATGCTGGAGGTGATGGAGATGTAGTCGAATCAGCTGGTGTTCAAGGTTCGAATGGTATTTGTATCTATGACCTGAAAATGGTATCTACTGGTTTAACATTAGAAAAAGCAAAACGATTTGGTTATAATGCAGCTGTGACAGAATATACAGACTTACAAAAACCAGAATTTATAGAACATGATAACCATGAAGTAAAAATCAAAATAGTATACGATAAAGATAGTCGTGTAATTTTAGGGGCTCAAATTGCATCTAAAGAAGATATTTCAATGGGAATTCATTTATTCTCATTAGCCATCCAGGAGAAAGTAACTATTGAAAAACTTGCTCTTACAGATATTTTCTTCTTACCGCATTTTAACAAGCCGTATAACTATATAACTATGGCTGCTTTATCAGCAAAAGAATAGTAGATAAAAATTTTTAAAAAATAGAACCGTCTTAGAATCCTAAATTATAAAAAATTTATATAGGAATTCATAGATGTAGTAGTTTGTTGATATTCAAATTCGTTTTATAAAAACTTTATAGATATTTAATAAACTTCGAAGGGAGTGACTCGATAAAATCGATTTCTTTGGAATCGTAATTTTCGAGTTACTCCCATTTTTTTAGGTAGTAGGGATGATTTTTTCCATGAACTAGAGTCTTTATAGAAAAATATATATAGTAACTATAGAAAGCAAACTTTATACATGCTAAAGTATTTTTATCTTAAAATTTTTTTAAAAAAGTGATATAATGTAGCAGTACATAGTTAGGTATGGAGGTGCAATTTGAAATTATCGGTATTAGCCAGCAGTAGTAGTGGAAATAGTATCTATATAGAGCATAATAATTTTAGATGTTTAGTAGATGCTGGACTGAACTGGGAAAAAAGTAGTAGAGAACTTAGCGAAAATTGAGCGAGATATTAAAGATATAAATGCGATTTTTGTAACGCATGAGCATATTGATCATATTAAAGGAGTAGGGGTACTAGCAAGAAAGTACAATATTCCTGTATATGCCAATGCCCTTACTTGGCAAAATATGACGAAATGTGGTGAAATCAATTCGGATCTTAGGTTTCATTTTGAGAAAGAGGAAAGTAAAAATTTTTGATGATGTAGTAGTTAATAGTTTTGGAGTTAGTCATGATGCTATAAATCCGCAATTTTATACTTTTGAGTGTGAAGGAAAAAGAGTGAGTATTCTTACGGATACGGGTTATGTTTCTGATAAGATGATAGATTATGTGAAGGACTCTCACACGATTGTTTATGAAAGTAATCATGAGGAGAATGTTCTGCTTAGTGGACCTTATCCATGGACTACTAAACAGCGTATACTATCGGATATGGGTCACTTATCGAATACAGATTCTGCAAATTATTTAACGAAAATAGTAGGAGATAATACGAGAAATGTCTTTTTAGCCCATTTAAGTGAGCAAAATAATACTAAGGAACTAGCTCGTATGGCAGCGGACATGACTTTAAAACACAAGGATATAGATTGTGTTTTAGAAGCTGATAAAACTATTGACTGTAATGATAAAATAGTTATTATGGATACAGATCCAGTAGTTCCGACTAAGGTGATAGAAATATAATAAAAACTGAGGATAACTTGTAAAAAATTTATCTACATGATAGATTTTATAAGTTGACCTTAGTTTTTTCTTCTATAAAATAAATAAAAAAAAATAGAACAAAAATAAATAAAAAAATAAGAACGAATTTTACTTATGTGAAAA
>CAKMQO010000039.1 GCA_927911695.1 uncultured Gemella sp.
TTGAAATGAAAGTGAGGATGGTTGTAAGATGACTAAAAAAACATTTTATGTTACAACTCCTATTTATTACCCAGTGGTAACTTACACATAGGGCATGCTTATACAACAGTAGCGTGTGATGCTTTAACAAGATATAAAAAATTAAGTGGATATGATACATACTTTTTAACAGGTACAGATGAACATGGTCAAAAAATTCAACAAAAAGCTCAAGAAAAAAGGCATTTCAGAACAAGCTTATGTTGATGAAATGATTAAAAACATTAAAAAATTATGGGAAGCTATGGATATTAACTATAGCAAATTCATTCGTACAACAGATGATTATCATGAAAAAGCAGTTGCTGAAATTTTTGATAAATTAGTTGAAAAGGAGATATCTACCTTGGGGAATATAAAGGTTGGTATTCTATTAGTGATGAGGAATATTTCACAGAAACTCAACTTCAAGAAGTTTTCAGAGATGAAGAAGGAAATATGATTGGTGGTATAGCACCAAGTGGAAACGAAGTAAAATTAGTTAGTGAGGAATGTTACTTCTTCAAAATGAGTAAATATGCTGACAGATTAGTTAAGTACTATGACGAGCATCCAGAATTTATTTTACCTGAAAGTAGAAAAAATGAAATGCTTAATAACTTCATTAAGCCGGGATTAGAGGACTTAGCTGTTACTCGTACAACTTTTGATTGGGGAGTAAAAGTAAAATCTAATCCAAAACACGTTGTATATGTTTGGATTGATGCTTTAGTTAACTACATTACAGCGCTAGGGTATGCAACTGGTGAAAGTGAAGAGCTATTTAATAAATACTGGCCAGCTGATGTTCAAGTAGTAGGTAAAGAAATTGTACGTTTCCACGTTATTTACTGGCCAATACTACTTATGGCATTAGATTTACCGTTACCTAAAAAAATCTTTGCTCACGGTTGGTTATTAATGAAAGATGGTAAAATGAGTAAGTCTAAAGGTAACGTAGTTGATCCTTATATGTTAATAGAGCGTTATGGATTAGATTCAGCGCGTTATTACTTACTACGTGAAGTTCCATTTGGACAAGATGGAATATTCACACCTGAAAGTTTTATCGATAGAATCAACTCAGATTTATCAAATGATTAGGAAACCTAATTAAATAGAACTATTTCTATGATTAACAAATACTGTGGTGGAGTAATTCCAAAATTTGTTGAACCAACAACAGAATTTGATAGAGAATTAATAGCTTTATCAAAAGAAGTTATTGCAGAATATGAAGAGTACATGGAAAATATGCAGTTTTCTAAAGCATTAGAATCAGTTTGGAAATTCATTTCTAGAACTAACAAATATATTGATCAAACTACACCTTGGATTTTAGCAAAAGATGAAGCAAATCAACCTGAATTAGATAAGGTTATGAACTACTTGGCGGAAAGTCTTCGCATAGCTACAATTTTAATAGCACCTGCTTTAACTAAGGCACCAACAGAAATTGCTAAACAATTAGGAATTAGAGACGACTTATTAGTGTTCGAGTCTGCTAAAACGTTTGGTGTATTTGATGGAAGTGTAAAAGTTGTAGAAAAACCAACTCCAATTTTCCCAAGATTTGATAAAGAAGTTGAAGTAGAGTACATTAAAGAACAAATGTCACCTAAGGCGCTTGAGAACTTAGAAACAGAATCTAAAGAAGAAAATGAAGATACTTATGTTGAGCTTGCTGAAGAAATTACAATTGATAAATTCTTTGAAACTTCTTTAAGAGTAGCAGAAGTATTAGAATGTGAAAAAGTTAAGAAGAGTTCAAAATTATTGAAATTCAAACTTGATTTAGGAAATCACCAAAGACAAATAGTTTCTGGTATTGCTAAATACTATGATCCAGCAGAATTAGTAGGTAAAAAAGTAGCTGTGGTAGCTAACTTAAAACCAGTTAAACTATGTGGTGAATTAAGTGAAGGAATGATTTTATCAGCAGAAAAAGATGGTATCTTACGAGTAGTTGAAATTAATGCTGAAATTCCTAACGGAGCAGAAATTAGATAATATCAAAGAAGAGAATTTAGTGAAAACTATATTCTCTTTTTTAGTGAATTTAAGCAATTTATTATGTACAAAATAATCCACCTGGGAATTTCCCAGGTGGATTAAATTAATTATCTTGTTGTTCTTTGGTTGCTTTGAGAGTTAGAGGCGTTTTTTATTATCATTACTATCTATGTTTTTAGTCTTAGGCGTTTCTCTATTAACTTCAATTACACGAACCGGATTAACAGGTACGAATGATCCATCAGATACATGATAAATTAATCTGTTGTTATTAATTCCAATACCGTTAATATTAAGTTGTGCACCATTACCAAAGGTAACTCTAACTTTGCTTGCTGCTTCATCAGAATAAACATTTTGTGTTGCCAAGAATTTAATCGCTACTGGACGAGAAATAAAGTTTTCAAGTTCATCATTTTTTAGAATCTACTGATACGAATTTTTCATTAGCTGTGATAAATTGACCTTGTAGATTTCCTGATGAAATTTGATACATTAAATATCCAGCAGGGGATACAATTTTGTTTACAGTTAATTTAGTACCAGGTTCAATAACTTCACCTTGATCTGACCAACTAGCAGATTTGAAAGCATGAATTTTTTTATTTACTGTAACTTGACGATCTACATCAAATGCATATGATGTGAAAGTTCCAGCAAGTTTAGCAGTGATTTCTTCATCTTGAGCATCAGAATCAATACGAACAGCCTCGGCTTTTTCTTGTGCTTCTAAAATTTTAGCCTTTTCTTCGGCTTCTTTTTGTTTCTTCATTTCTTCAGTAGTATCTACAGCAGTAGTATTAGTTTCTCCAAAGCTTACATAATGTTCTTTAGCTGAAGAAATGAACTTAAGTGTAACTAAGAAACAAAGCGATAGTATTACTGCTAATATAACTGATGTAGCAATTCTCACTTTAATATTTTTTGACACCTTTTTAATTTGATCGTAATTTTCAACTTTTTGTCTAAAAACTTTTTTAGAAATATAGGCTTTAATGTATATTAAAGCTACTACGAAGATATTTCTTATATTATTATCGATGTATTTAACCTTAAATGCAGTTTCATCTTCATTTACTACTTCTTTTTTTATACTATGTATTTCTTTTTTTTAGACCATCAAGTTTATACTCAATTTCTAAGTTTTTTTGAATTTTTTCAATAATTTTTTTCTCAGAGGCTATATCTTTTTGAGTAATTTGTTTTTGTGCTACTAGACTATTTAATCTTTTTTCCTCTAAAGTTATTTTTTCTTTATCGGCATTTCTGTTTTTAAGAGTTGCAATAGTTAATTTTTTCTCTTCGATTTTATCTTCTAAAGAAATTAATGCTGTTTGTAATGAAAGTAAAGTGTTTTCGTGTTCTCTCATTTCATTTTCTTTTTGTAAAAACTCTATTTTCTTTTTATCTTCTAATATTTGGAATTCTTTTTCTTTTCTTCTATATTCTCTTTTTCTTCTTTCAGCCTGTTCTTTTTCAATGCGCTGACGTTCAAGTTCTTTTTCGCGAGCAATACGTTCTTTTTCAAGACGTTCTCTCTCGGCGCGTGCAATCTCATTTTTTTTGCGTTCTTCTTCTATTTTACGCTGTTGTTCTTCAAATTTTTTCTTTGCTTTTTCTAGTTCAAGTGCACGTTGTTTTAATTCTTTTTCTTTTAATTTTACTTCTTTTTCTTTCTCACGAAGTTCCTTTTCTAGAGCTGATTCATCAAGGTGATCTTGATTATTAATAGAAGTAGTAGATTCATTATTTTTAAAATTAAAAGTTTTTACTTGTTTTTTTAAACGACCAAAAAAAGATGTTGAATTATCTTTTTCTTCAGTCGAATCTGTAGTATTTGTTTCAACTACTTTTTCTTTTAGTTCTTTTGACATAAAAAAAATCCTTTCACACACTATTAATAACTATTATATCATAAAATTATAATATATTTATATAAAATATGCTTAAAATACCAGTAAATTATTAAAAAAACTTTCAACTCTAATTGAAATATGTTATCATAGTTGTAGATAGTTTTATCATAAAAAATTATAAAATAAAGAGGTATAAATTATGAAGAAAACAATAAGCTTTAAGGGTACACCAGTAACGATTGAAGATAAATTAAATGTTGGAGATGTTTTTCCTAACTTCAGAGCTGTAACTAAGACTCTATCAGAATTTGAGTTATCAGATTATAAAGGGAAAAATGTAATTATCAATACATTCCCATCTATTGATACAGGAGTATGTGCTTTACAAACAATTAATTTTAATAGAGAAGTACGCGACTTAGTAGATACTGTAGTAATAACAGTTTCAAAAGATTTACCTTTTGCACTAGGAAGATTTTGTGCCGATAAAGAAATTAATAATGCAATTACTGTTTCTGACTATAAGTATCGTGATTTCGAAACTAATAACGGTCTTTTAGTTGAAGAATTAGGATTATTAGCTCGTGCTGTATTTGTACTTGATAAAGATGGTGTTATCCGCTATAAAGAAGTACTAGAAGAAATTGGTGAAGAGCCAAATTATAAAGTTGCTCTAGATGAACTTAAGAAAATATAGTGGGGTAATCGATGACAGAATTAAAATATATAAATAAAGAAGATAATAAGAATTTACAAATTAAAGATCTAATTACATTAGGTCTCTATACAATATTATTAATTCTTGTAATGGCGGTAGGTATTGGAATTTCTACACTATTGACATCAGTTATATTTGGAGGTAAAGTTTATTTTGCAACATATACTTCAATAACAGCTGCATTAGTGTGTGGTAGTGTATATAGCTTAATTTTTAACAAAATTAATAAAAATATGGCTATATTCATTATGATTTCAATTATAGGAATTTTCATGTCTGTTTCTGGTCACTCTTTAGTGGGAGGAATAGTATTAATCTTTGCAGCAGTTTTAGCGGAGATTGCATTCAGATATGGGAATGAATATTTATCATACTTATTCTTTAATCTAGGAAACATTGGTATTATTCTACCAATGTTCTTTATGAAAGATTCATATGTAAAACATCTTCAAAATAGAAATTATTCAGATGAAAAGATAAATCTAGTAATGAGTAGTACAGATATGAAGACATTTATTTTTATAGTTATCTTTACTATAATATTCTCAATAATTGGAACGTATCTAGGAAGAAAATTATACTTTAAGAATTTCAATAAAGCAGGACTATAGAATGTTAAGGTTAGATATTAGAACTAAGATTTTTATATTAGTAATTGCTAATATACTAATGTTTAAAATGATGACAGTACCTGTTCACCTTATAGCAGCACTATGCTTTTCAATATACTTAGGAATTAGTTCTAATTTTATGAGAATGAGTAGATTTTTTGGTATATATCTTTTCTTTACTGCATATGAAGTATTTTTTGCTCATACAGTTACATTACAGGTTATTGATAGTTTCTTGTTATTAACTGCATTAATGTTTAAGACACTGTATTTCCCATTATGTGCAGGTATGGCTTTAGTAAGTAGTTCAAAAGTTTCGGAACTGATTTGCTTTTTGAGAAGCATAAAATTACCAAAGAAAATGATTATAGTACTAGCAGTATTATATAGATTTTTCCCAGTTTTACTTACAGATTATAAGTTAATAAAGAATTCATTACGAATGAAAGGAATTGGAGTAAGTAGAGGTTACTACTTACTTCATCCAATTAAATTCTTTGAATATGTATTTGTTCCTTATGTAATTATAAGTACCAATATAGCAAATGAGCTATCGGTATCTTGTTTATGTAGAGGAATAGATAACGAAGAGAAACCAAGTAGTTATATCGAATTAAAGTTTAATAAAATTGATTATTTAACTATGGTTATTGTAGCAAGTGCTTTTTGTTATATTATGTATATGAGGTGATAAATTGATAACATTTAAAAATTTTAATTATAAATATATTGAATCACAAAAATTAAATATTGAAGATTTATCGCTTAATATAAAAAAAGGTGAATGTATTCTCTTTACAGGTGCTAGTGGTTGCGGAAAAACTTCTATTCTACGTGTTTTAAATGGATTAGCACCAGAATTTTTTGATGGTGGGTATAGTGGTGAATTAAAAGTAGCTCACCTTAGTATTGGAGACAGATTAAAAGATTTTTCAAAAGTAGTAGGGAGTGTTTTTCAAAACCCAAAAAATCAGTTTTTCAATCTTGATTCTACGAGTGAACTTGCCTTTAGTATGGAAAATTATGGTTATTCTAAATCAGAGATACAAAGTAGAATTGATGAAGTGATATCAGAATTTTCTGCAGAATATCTGTTGGAAAGAAACGTCCTAGAACTAAGTGGTGGAGAAAAACAAAAACTAGCTTTTATGGCAAGTATGATGTTAGATGCTGATGTATATGTTCTAGATGAGATAACTAGTAACCTAGATTTGAAGGCGATACAGCTTATTTCATCAATAATCGAAACATTGAAGAAAAAAGGTAAAACTATAGTTGTTGCTGAACATAGAATATATTATCTAAAAGATTTAATCGACAGAATGTATATTATTAAAGACGGTAAATTAATTCATGAAGTTACTAAAGAACAGCTATCAGATTTTGATAGTAGATCTTGTCACACAAGACAGATTGATTTATCTAAAGTAGAGCTAGGTAATAAAGAAAATAGAAATTTTAAAGAAGAGTTTTTAAATATTGAAAGACTTGAATATAAAGTTCATGATAGGAAAGTTGAACTTCAAAGTGAAAGTTTCGCAGCTTCAAAAATCTATACTATTATCGGTGATAATGGTTGTGGGAAAACAACTTTTGCTAATGCTCTATGTGGCCTACATAAATCAAAACATAAAGTTAAAATTAGATGAAAAAATATCTAAATAATAAAGATTTAGTGAAAAATGCCTTCCAAGTAATGCAGGATGTTAACTATCAATTATTTACTAATCAAGTTGAAAAAGAAATTAAGTTAGGTAGTGATAATTTATCGTTATTTGATGAAGTTGTAGATAGATTAAACATTAGAAAATTTTTAGATAGACATCCGAATACTTTATCTGGTGGAGAAAAGCAAAGAGTCGCGATTGCTTCGGCGCTTTTATCAAATAAAAAAGTACTAATTTTTGACGAACCAACTAGTGGTCTAGATTATGTAAATATGATTGAACTAAGTCGCTTGATTGAAGAAATAGCTAAGAATGATGTTGTGATATTTATAATTACGCATGATTATGAATTTTTGTGCCAGATTTCAGATGAAGTTCTTTATTTCGATAAAGAAGGCATAAAAGAGCGTATCGAAGTTAAAGAAGAAAATAAAAATAGAATATTAGAATTAATGAGTTAATGTACATTGTATATTAACTCATTTTTCAACTCAAATGAGTTGTTAAATTGAAGGTATCATGATAAAATATATAAGTTACAAAAAATAATTAGGATAAGGAGGGAATTTATGTCATACGCTTCAGATATGAAGAAAGAATTAACTTTGATAGAAATAACAAAGATAGAGAATTCTTATCAGAGTTATCTGCATTGATAAAGATGAATGGTATATTAAATATATCAAACGGTAGATTAAGTTTAAGTTTTCAAACAGAAAATGCTTCTATAGCACGAAGAATGTTTTCATTAATAAAATTTTTCTATGATGTTCATGTAAACATTTCTGTTAGAAAGAAATTGAAATTGAAAAAGAATAATGTATATATTTGTCGTTTAGATCAAAATGTAAAAGAAATACTAACTGATTTATATATATTAAATGACAACTATACAATGAGAATAGACATAGCAAAAGAATTAATTGATACTGATGAGAAGAAAAGAGCTTATCTACGTGGAGCATTTTTAGCAGGAGGATCTATTAATAACCCTCGTACTTCTAGTTATCATATGGAAATATTCTCTTCTTATGAAGAACATAATAAGGAATTAAACGAGCTTCTAAATAGTTATAAATTGAATGCTAGAAGTCTTGAACGAAAAAAAGGTTTTATAGTTTATATTAAAGAATCTGAAAAAATAGCAGAGTTTATTAACTTAGTTGGAGCTTTTCAAGCTTTGTTCCAATTTGAAGATGAAAGAATTGTTAGAGATATTAATAACTCAGTTAATAGAATGCAAAATTGTGATATGGCTAATATGAATAAAACTGTTAATGCTTCAGCAAAACAGGTTGAGGATATTAACATAATAGAGGAAAGAATCGGACTTGATAATATTGATGAGAAACTTAGAGTTGTTGCCGAAGCAAGACTTAAGTATCCAGAATATCCGTTAAAAGAAATAGCGGAAATGATTGAAGATGGAAAATTATCTAAATCTGGTTTAAATCACAGATTCAGAAAAATTGCTAAGATAGCTAAGGAATTAAAAGAAGGTACTTATCAAGCAAAATAAAAAAGTGAGGAATAATAATGAGCAAGTGGGATGAACAAATATTAGTAGTTAATAGAAAAGAATTGTTTAGTAATGAAGAAAATCATTTCTATGGATTTATAGAAAAAAATGATGAAAAAACCGAGAAAATCATTGCTACATTTGAATCATATGAAGTTAAACGTCGTGGTGACATGGAAGAAGATCCAAACTATAAGCAATTGATTGGTTATGTTCTACTAAAAGACGAAGTAACAGGTGAGGTACTAGTTTACAAACGTTTAGTAGGTGGAGGAGAAGCGAGATTACACGGAAAAGCCTCTGTTGGTATTGGTGGTCATATGAATGAAGTTGAAGGAAAAACAATTTTTGAAATGTTAAAAATCAATGCCGCACGTGAATTAAATGAGGAAGTTGGAGTTTCAGAAGAAGATGCTTTAAATAACCTACATTTTATTGGACTTATAAATGATGATAAGACAGAAGTTGGGCAGGTTCATGTAGGTGTTGTTTATGAGTGTAAAGTTGATAAACAACTTGTAGAAGTTAAGGAAGATGATACTCTTGTTATCAAATGGATGACAGGAGAAGAGGCCAAAGCAGAAGAAAATTATGAAACTTGGTCAGAATTTTTAAAACCAATATTTTAATAAACAAAGATGAGCTTTTATAAGTTCATCTTTATTTTCTTGATTGTTATAAAATCTGACGCATAATTGAAATGTATTGATAAAAAGTGTAATATATGGATATATAATTCAAACTAAAAGAACTTTTAGATTATAAATTTATAAATCTAAGCATTTGTTGTTAGAAAATATAACATCAATAAAGGAAGGATGATAGTATGTTAAATGTTAAAATGGATATGATACAAACAGTAGGACTTGCTGTGGTTATTTTGATAATAGGTAGATTTTTACGAAAGAAAGTTAAATTTTTTGAAACGTATTGTATACCTTCACCGGTTATAGGGGGCTTTTTATTTGCGATTATTAATTTGTTTCTACGACAAATGAATTTAATAATATTTGAATTTGACAATACACTTCAGAGTTTCTTTATGACGTTATTTTTCACAAGTATTGGGTTTAATGCAAGCTGGAGATTATTAAAAATTGGTGGAAGAAAAGTTATTATGTTTTTAATTGTTTCCATAATATTAGTGATCTTGCAAAATATTTTAGCTGTGGGTATAGGATATGCAACAGGAGTTGATCCACTAATTGCATTATTAACAGGTTCAACGGCAATGACAGGAGGACACGGAACAGCGGCGGCAATGGCACCTATTGTTGAGGAGTTAGGTCATAATGGTGCGAAAAGTGTGGCGATTGCAGCTGCTACATTTGGATTAATTGCTGGTTCAAGTATAGGTGGACCGCTTGCGAATAGATTGATAAAAGGAAAAAATTTAGAAGTAGTAGCTGAAGAAGTTGATAATGAACAAGTTAGAAATGATGAGTTTTTATTTAATAACGATGTGAAAAAGCTAGATGGTGAAAGTTTTGCTAAGGCATTTTTCATGATATTATTAGCAATGTTTATTGGAAGTTATGTATCAGAATTTTTAAATCACTTCTTGAAGTTCCTAGTTATATTGGTCCTATGATAGTAGCGGCAATATTAAGAAATATATCAGATCATACAACTAAATTTGATTTACACTATGAAGAAGTACATATTCTAGAAGATGTTTCGTTGAACTTATTCCTTGGAATGGCAATGATTAGTTTAAAATT
Organism: uncultured Gemella sp.; assembly: GCA_927911695.1. Taxonomy (GTDB): domain Bacteria; phylum Bacillota; class Bacilli; order Staphylococcales; family Gemellaceae; genus Gemella. The sequence continues at coordinate 10,124 of CAKMQO010000039.1, forward strand.
ATGGGAATTAAGTAGTGTAGCAGGTCAACTAGCAATATTATTACTTGCACAAGCGGTTTTAGCATGGGTATTTATTTACTTTGTAACATTTAGATTTATGGGTAGAAATTATGATGCAGCAGTATTATCTGCAGGACATGCAGGTTTTGGACTTGGAGCAACGCCGAATGGTATTGCAAATATGCAAAGTGTCTGTGATAAATATAAACACTCACATATAGCATTTTTTGTAATGCCTATAGTTGGGGCACTATTTATAGACTTCTTTAATGTAGCGATAATAAGTGGATTCTTCTCGTTCTTGTCTAGATAAATGAAGATTTGGCTTGATTAAGTATCTTAATCAAGCCATTTTTTGAAATTTCTTGATGAATGTTTTGATGTATAATATAATAGTAGAGGTTGACTCAAAAGTCTTAAAATTTAACAAAGTTCATATGAGAATTCAAAGACGCAGTGGTTATTGATATCTAAATTCGCTTTATAAAAGCTTTTTAGATATCTAATAAACCGTGCGGGGATGACTCGACAAAAATCGATTTCTTCGAAATTACGATTTTTGAGTCACTCCCATAGATCATTTGAGATAAGGAGAAAGCAGTGAAGAATAAAAAATATTCTATAAGAAAATTATCCTCTGGAATAATAAGCATCATTATTGTTATTTGTACAATGAAAGTTGGAATAGTTAACGCACAAATGGAGTCTGTTAATAAGATTGTTATAAATAAAAAAGGAGTTATTCCAGATATTAAACCAATTCTGCCAGAGAATGTAATAGAAGAGCCGATAAGAAAACCACCTATAAAATCAGAGGAAAAACCATCACCAAAACCAACAAAAAAATCATCACTAAAATCAACAGAAAAACCTGTAGAGAAGGTATTGGGAGAATCATTCGATAAACCAATGGGAGAATCATCGGTAAAATCAACAGAAAAGCTGACAGAGCAACCACCTGGTAAATTAATAGAAAAACCAACTATTAATGTTTTAGAAAAAAATTCTAAAGTTGAAATTAAAAATGATGTATTAGTAGGGAATTTATCAGGCCGTGAAATTAAGGTTTCTTTTAAAAAGGTAGTATATCTGCAGAAAAGTTGTATGTAGAATCATTAAATGATAATAAGTTAAACCAGACTATTAAGCATAAGCTAGGTAGTGATTATAATATTATAGAGACTTTTGAGATTCATTTTGAAAAAAATGAAAAAAGAATCGACAGTAATGTAGAACGCACAGTTACCGTTGCTGTTGTAAAAAAAGATGATGCAGAATTAGAAGTTTATCATATAGCTGATGAAAATACTCTTGAGAAAGTAAATAGTAGCTATAGTACTGGTGAATTGAGGTTTAATATTAATCATTTCAGTAAGTTTACTATAGTAGAACGTATAAAAATAGGTAACAAGGATTTAGAAGAAAGAACAAAAGTTGTAATTCCAGAAAAAATAGAAAATAAAGAAGATAATGAATTACTTAAAATAAATAGTATTAAAGATGAAAAACAATTTAAAATACTTCCTAAGACGGGTATATCTGTAAATTCGTTTATTTATATAGGATTTATTTTAATAATTGTAGCTAGTATTATAAGAAAAAAGAAAAATTATATATAACTAAATAAATATAAAAAATATATGGATATCATAATGTATTATGCAGTTGGTATCCATTTTTTTGTATTTTCAGGCTCAATTTATAAGTCTATGGTTATTAAATATTATAAATGAGATTTTAGTACAATGATTATAAATATAATTTTCTAAATAGCCATAATCATTATGGTTTATTAAATCAAAGTTTATATTTTTCTAAATAAGAAAAAAATATAAAAAATATTAATTTCAAAACCAGTAAATCGTAAGGATAACTATTTACAAGAAGGAACAAACATGTTATAATAAATCGAAATTATTACGAGTTATAACATTAAGGAGAACATATATGAATAAAAAAAAATATTATTATTACTGGTGCTTGTGGTTCATTAGTAATCGGATTATCTGCATTTGCAGGATACGAATACGGAAAACATCAAGCATA
>CAKMQO010000040.1 GCA_927911695.1 uncultured Gemella sp.
AAAAATTATCTTATAATATAAGTATAAGTAAAAATCAAGAATAAAAGAAGAAAACGTTTTAACTAATATTGAAATAATACATAATAAACTGTAAAAAATATATGAAAATTTGTTTAGATTAATAACAAGATAGTATAATTAAAAGGGATAAAAACACTTTCTTTTTTTACAATAATGTGATATAATTCTAGAGGAAATGAGATATTTATACTTTAATTTAAAATATTATAGTATTTTGTTTCGTAAATATAAAATAGTAAAATAATTACTTTAAAATATCTAAAATTATATATAATATACGGAGGTTTTCTTATGAAAGCGAAAAACAGAAAAGTTGTTTTAATAGGAGCAGGAATGGTAGGGATGAGCTTTGCTTATCAATTATATTCAAGTGGACTTTGTGAAGAACTAGGATTAATTGACTTCTTCGCTGAAAAAGCTGAAGGTGAAGCAATGGACCTTAACCACGGTGGAGCTTTAGTACCACCTATTAAAGTAACTTCAGGTGGATATGAACAATGTGCTGATGCAGACGTAATCGTAATCGCTGGAGGTCTTCCACAAAAACCAGGTGAAACTCGTCTTGACCTAGTTGACAAAAACATGAAAGTTGTTAAAGATATGTCTGAGCAAATCGTAGCTTCAGGATTCGATGGAGTTATCGTTATCGCATCTAACCCAGTAGACGTATTAACTAACGCTTTACAAAAATTCACTGGATTCCCAAGAAACAAAATCGTTGGATCAGGAACTACTCTTGACTCTTCAAGATTCCGTTACATCTTAGGAGAAAGATTAAACTTAGCACCAAGCAGTGTTCGTGGATATATTATTGGGGAACACGGAGACACTCAACTTGCTGCATGGAGTAACGTAAATGTTTACGGAAAACAATTCGACAGATTCTTAGAAACTTCTAAATACACTAAAGAAGACTTCGCTGATGTAGAAGAAAAAGTTATGCGTGCTGCTTACGAAGTAATTAACCGTAAACGCGCTACTTACTACGCAATCGGTCTTGCTTTATTCACAATCGTTAAAGCTATCTTACGTGACGAAAACGTAGAATTAGCTGTAAGTGGATACTGTGATGGACACTACGGAATCGACGGATTATATATCGGAACTCCAGCTATCGTTGGACGCGAAGGTGTTCGTGAAGTTGTTGAATTAGAATTAAACGAAGATGAAAAAGCTAAAATGCTACACTCTGCTAAAGTATTAAAAGAAACTTTAGACAACGCATACGCAGCTTTAGAAGCTTAATTCAATTAAAAAATTATAGAAGAATTAGATTCAATCCTTAAAATAAAGGAGGAATTTAATTCTTCTTTTTTTATAAAACTTAAGTAAAGAGAATAGCGAATTTACAAATAAGAAAACGTTTTTTTGAAAATAACAAAATATAAAAAAATTTTGTTTTCAACTACTAGACTTATATTAAAAAATTTGTTACAATATAATAGGATGAAAAGGTTTTAAAAGTTATCAAAATAAATAAACAATAAAAAAGTAGAGGAGATAGATTATGACAATAACGATATATGACGTAGCAAAAGAAGCAAAAGTATCGATGGCAACTGTATCTAGGGTTGTTAACAACAACCCTAATGTAAAAGAAGATACAAGACTACGTGTCCAAGAGGTTATTAAGAAATTAAGATATACACCTAACGCTGTTGCCAGAGGACTTGCTAGTAAGAAAACAACAACAATCGGTATAGTATTACCAGATATAGCAGACTTATCTTCTGCAGAAATAGTAAGTGGTATTGAATCAGTAGCTAATATGTATAAATACAATATCATTTTAGCAAATTCATGTGATGATCAAGAAATCGAAAAAAATATTTTTGCTTCATTCGTAAGTAAACAAGTGGACGGAATCATCTATTTAGGACACTCATTATCAGATAGTTCTAAAAATTATTTACAAGACATTCAAATACCAGTAGTACTAGCTGGGAATTTAGGAACAGATTCTGAGTTTTATTCAGTAAATATTGATTATGAAAAAGCAGCATATGACATTACGAAGGAATTTTTATCAAAAGGTACTAAGAATATCTCATTAATAATAGATAAATACGAAAGTCAAAAAACTCAAAGATTAATCAAAGGATACAAAGATGCCCTAGCATCAGAAAAAGTTGAATTTAAACCTCAAAATATAATCGATGGATACAGAACATATAAAGAAAGTAATAAACTATACAAAGCTGTTAGTAATATTGAAGCAGAAGTTGTAATTACAATGTTCGATGAAGTAGCATTAGCAACTATGCAACAAGCACTAGACCTTGGAATGAGTATCCCAGGTGATTTACAAATTCTTTCATTAGAAAATACAAAACTAATAAATATGACAAGACCAAAAAATTTCATCTGTATTCCAACCAATTTTTGATATAGGTGCAGTTTCGATGCGTGTCTTAACTAAGATTATCGATATAGAAAAAGCAAAACGTAAAGGTGAAGAAATTGATGAAGAAGAGTTAGCGGAACTTAAAACTCAAGAAAAAGAAATGAATTTACCTTACAGAATAGTTCACAGACAAACGACAAAATAAAAATAAAAAAAGTATATTTTATAGAAGAAAAAGTTTAGAAATAGGCAAAATGAAATTTTCTAAACTTTTTTTTCATTTTCTATTGACATAATTTATAAGTGATGATAGAATAATAAAAGTCTTCTGATAGAGAAGGCGAACAATCAACATTAATCGAAATGAATGTTAATTTTTTAAAAAACTCTTGACAAAAAAAATGATAATGTTAAAATAATAAAGTCTTAAAAATGAAGTAAAAACTTCAAAAAAACTTTTTTTAAAAATAAAAAAAGTTCTTGACAAAGACTTCTAAAAATGATAAAATAATTTAAGTGTTGAACAAACGCGATAGATTAAAAATTTAATAATGCGGGTGTAGTTTAGTGGTAAAACCTCAGTCTTCCAAACTGATGTTGTGAGTTCGATTCTCATCACCCGCTCCATTATTTTGAACATTGAAAACTAAACGAATTAAGTCAACGTTAATTCCAAAAAAGGACAGTTTTAAAAAGAAACTATAAAACTTTTTTATTGAGCTAATCAAGCTAACAAATTTTATTTGGAGAGTTTGATCCTGGCTCAGGACGAACGCTGGCGGCGTGCCTAATACATGCAAGTCGAGCGAAGTTTTTCTGGTGCTTGCACCGGAAAAATTTAGCGGCGAACGGGTGAGTAACACGTAAAGAACCTGCCTCATAGACTGGGACAACTATTGGAAACGATAGCTAATACCGGATAACAGCATTAACTGCAT
>CAKMQO010000041.1 GCA_927911695.1 uncultured Gemella sp.
TTTTTATTTTTTTGATTTAGGTCGTAAGGCGCTCACGCCTAATGAATCGACCATTCTTTTCCATTTCCTAATAGTATCTCTAAATTTCCTAGTGGTTATTCCATTAGGTGTATCTGGATATTCTCCTCTTTCATACATTTCAATACATTTTACTTTAAATTCATAACTATAACGCATAAAAAATACCCCTTTCACTGGCTTGTCCAGTAAAAGGGGTACATATCAAAATCACGATTTTTGAGTCACTCCCGGATTATTTATTATTTAAGTTTTTCTAATTCTTTTGTAAGTGATTCTTCTGTCACCGCACCAGCAATTCTAGTTTCAAAAGTACCATCACTATTGATTAAAATGTGAGTCGGGAATGAACGAATTGCGTAGTTTATGATGAAGCGGTCGTTAACATCGAAAAGAACAGGGTAAGTAGCACCAAGTTCTTTTGCTTTTTTAAGAATTACATCTTTACTTTTATCTTGTGGACTTTGGTTTTTGAACTCTGCATCATTGGGAGAAGTCATTGATAAAAATACATAGTCTTTATTGTTTTTATATTTTTGATAAACTTTTTCTAATTCTGGAATTTCTCGCATACATGGTCCGCACCAGCTTGCCCACATATTGATATAAACTTTCTTACCTTTGAAGTCGCTAAGTTTTACTGTTTTTCCATCTTTGTCCATAGCTGTAAAATCGTAAGCTGGAACAGCTTTATTTTCGCTAGTTGAAGATGTCGAAGTTTGTTTATTTGTTTCTTCTTTTTTCTCTGAAGAGCCAGAAGAACATGCATTTAAAATTAGAGCACTACTAAGAAGAGTTGCGCTAAGTATTGTTAGTTTTTTCATATTATTTTCCTCCAATTCAAATCACAAGTTTAAGAAAAATATCTAGTTAGTGAGATAAATGATCCACTCAGGATTAAGATGCCGATTAGGATAAGGATAATCCCTGAGATAACTTGTGTGTATTTTAGTATGTTTGTATGTTTTTTGAATAGTTCTAATAATTTAGAAGCGAAGAATGCAACAAGGATAAACGGTAAGATAAATCCTAAGCAGTATGCAAGAATTAAAAGAACACTCATTATTCCAGTATGACTAGATGCATACAGGAAAACACTGGCTAAGATTGGTCCGATACATGGTGTCCAAGAAAAGCTAAAAGTGAATCCCATTAAAAAAGCAAGAATCGGAGTAGTTTTATTTCCTTTTCTCTTAACTTTGTTTTTTATTGAAAATTCTTGTTTTAAAAATCCTATCTTAAATACGCCTAGTTGTAGTAATCCCATAAAGATGATTAAAACACCGCTGACGATTTGCAACGTTTTAATGTTTTCATTTAAGAAAATACTGATAAAACTTGTTGCAAAAGCTAGGATGAAAAATGTTGAACAAATACCCAAAACGAATGATAGTGTATTTGTAATAGTATTACGTTTGTTGAAAACTAGTTCTCCTCGTTCGTTCATTTCTTTTTTTTCCTGCAAGAATACCGATATAGATAGGTAATATAGGTATGACACAAGGAGAAAGGAATGATAGAAGGCCTTCTAAGAAGACAAGAATCATCTTTAAGGCAGAGCTAGCTGTATTAAAAATCTGTCATAAAACCCCCTTGAAAATAAAATTTAAAATTACAGGTTTACTATATAATAAAAACGCTTAAAATGCAATTGAACTGCTTATGGAAGGTGATTAATGTTACGAATTCTGCATAATGTAACAGAGAGTTATCGTTATTATTACAAAACTGTTACAAACCTTGAAAAAGGCTTCATGAGAACATATAATGGTAGTATGTCAAGATTATATAACGAAGTTCAACAGAAGTTGAATGAGGTTGATGACATGTATAGTATTAGAAAAAATAGTTTATAGGAATTAAAAATATAGAAATTAAAACAGTATTTATTATAGATAAATGAGTCGCTTGACTCAAACCTAATTTTAAGGAGATTGAATAGATGAGTAAATTACAAAAATTAGTAGCCGCAACGGCAATCGTATCAACAGTAGGAGTAGGATTAGCACAAATCGCAGACGCTGATACATATACAGTAAAGAAAGGTGATACTCTTTGGGATATCGCAATCAACAATGGAACAACTGTTGATCAACTTATGCAAGATAACAACTTAACAAGTTCATTAATCTTCCCTGGAGATAAATTAACTTATAACACAACAGTAGCTCAAGTAGCTCAAGCTAAAGAACAAGGATACTACACAGTAGTATTAGGAGATACTTTAGGAAAAATTGCTAACAGATTCGGTGTTACAGTAGACGAACTTGTTAAATTAAACAAACTTTCAGATCCTAACTTAATCTACGTTGGGACAGTATTAAAAGTTGATGGAAATGCAGCAAAAACGGCAGAAGTAACAGTTCCAAAAGCAACTGTAGTGGAAAACACTCCAGAAAAAACTGTAGCTAAAGTTGACCCTGTTCAAACAGTTGCACCAAAAACAGCTGCAACAGTAGCTCCTGCAGCAGCACCAACAGCTCCTGCGGCAGCGCCAAAAGCAGCGGCTACACCAGCAGCGACTCCAGCTCCAGCAAAAGCTGAAGTTAAGAAAGAAGCTCCAGTAGTAACTCCAGCTGTAGCTAAAGTGGCAGAAAAACCAGCTGCAACTCCAGCAGTTGCAACAGCAGCGCCAACAGTAACGGCTAAAACTCAAGCTCCAGCAGCTGTAGCAACAACTCAAGCAGCATCTTCAAACAAAGGAGCTGCAATCTACCAAGCTGCATTAGCTCAATTAGGAACTTTCCAAGATTGTACAATGTTAGTAACAAATGCTCTTAAAGCAGTTGGAATCAACTTCCACGACTGGCCAGCAGGATACATGAGCTTAGGAACAGTAGTTCCAGCATCTCAAGCTCAACCCGGAGACTTAGTTTACTATGCAAACGGTGGAATGGGAGCAGCTCACATCGGAGTTTACGCAGGTAATGGACAAGCTATCCACGGTGGATGGAATGGAAACCAAACTGTAATTAACACTGCAAACTTAGGTAGCGGACCAGTTTACATCCGTGTTAAATAATTAAAGAATAAATAAGATAAGAAGCGATTGGAATATCCAGTCGCTTCTTTTTTTTATGTTGTTTATTAACTTCGATGTTGGAAGATATCTATACTATGATATTAATACTTATTCTCTAAAAGATCCCCATGTACTTGTTCTCTCACTTCCGTTATGTGTTCCAGTAGCGACGTAGTGGCGCTCGCCAGAGTATGAGATATAACTAATCCAGACGAAACCTTCTTTAATTACATAGCTATCATAGTAGATGCGCTCTCCTTTGTAGTAAGTGTTGGTAACTTTTCCGAGTTTGCTTGGTTTATTCCTAACATTTATAGAAGGGACCTCCACGGTGAAATGACCAGTTTCAGGAATCCTAGTCCATTCTTCAGTTGAATCGTAGCTAGGTCTGATAAATCCGGCTAGGTAAGTATCATCACGACTCATAATACGTGCTATACCACCACGTTCAGGTGTACCATCAACATTTTGTTCCACAGAGGTGATAGTTCCTTCATTTACCTCAATCACTATACCTACATGACCGAATTTATCCCAATTACCCCAATGCCAAATAGCTATGTCTCCTGGAGCTATTGTAGTATCTCCTTTGAAATAACGTCTCCAACCTGGAGGAATTGGGTTAGTTAGGTAATCGATGGCATTACCATAAATTTGGAAGTCGGCGAAATTTTTCACATAAGCCATAGTTAGATCCACACATTGTGCTCCGTACATTCCATCCATATCAATCCATTTATAAACATTATCCTTTGCCCAGTTAACCATTGTTTGTTGACTTGTCATAATATTTACTCCCTTATATTAAACTATTCTTTGATATTGATATTTAACTTTGTTTCTATAATATGTGTAAGTTCGTTTAAACTTTTACCTATATTTTGTAGAGTATTGTCTAGTTTAAGTAGAAAAAAAACCGCTACAAAAATAGGGAAACCTACAGTATTGATAAAATTTAGTATGTCCATAAAAAAAGGTGCGGATTGAACCGCACCTCCCTCCCTTCTATTATTGAAGTTCGCTTACTTCACGAGTAGTGTAAGTAGCTTTTTTGAATCCTGTAAGAGTGTGTTTATCGTTGTTAAGTACTTTTGTATCAACAATTTTTTTCGCAACAGCTTCTACAGTAGCCTTACTTAAATCATCTTTTGGAAATGATAAAGTGATGTGATAGGTTTTTTTATTATCAGTTGTAAAGTAAATGTTTAATTTTTTTTCCATAATTATATTACCTCCTAAAATTATAGTGATTCTTTTGTACTTGTGACAATATCTTCAATGTTTTTAGCGATTAGTTTTTTTAACTCTTCGCCAACTTCTTTTAAAGTAGTGTCTTCAGCAGTAGGAGCAACTTCGAAGTTATAACTTTTAACTACTCGTTTTTCTCCCTTAGGTTCGTTATAGTTTAGATGCAAAACTTTTTTTAAAATTTTCATAATAAAAATCTCCCTTATTTTATATTTATATTTTGTCTTAGGCCTCTGACACTAAACATATCGAAGTGTATAGGAGATATTTCTCAACTAAAAAAATAGATTTTGGTGAATTTATTTAAGTTAAATTTTATTTTTATAAATTATAATTAAAATAAAGTAGTGGAAATATGCAAGAAATAGTATTATAATATATTAGAAACAAAGGAGGGGAATACAATGAAAGATAATAGATTATTGAAAGTATTATGGGGAATTGTATTAGCTATTTTCTTATGTAGTGCTCTATTTATAGGTATAAGTTATCTTACAGGTGGAGATAATTCTACTAAGAAAAAAGATAACGAAACTACTTCGTCATCATCAAGTGATAAAGATAAGAGCAAGGATAAAGAAAAAGACAGCTCTAAGTCTAAATCAAAAGAGAAAAGCGATGAGGAAAAATATAGAGAGAATAAAGATTCTAATAGTAAAGATAATTCATCTTCTTCAAACTCATCTAATAAATCAAGTAATACTAACAAACCTGTAAGTAATACTCAAAACAATGCTAATAACAATAACAATAACAGTAATAGTAATAATGCAGCAAATAACTCTAATAAAGAAGAGAAAAAAGAAATAACAGAAGCGAATGGAGGAGCAGTAGCCCCAGGAACATTCAACAATTCAGAAGCTGCGCATAACTATGCTAAAGATGAAATCAATAGATTAGCAAAAGAGAATAAGAAAAATTATAGTTATACATTAGGTAGAAACGATAAAGGTGAAGTTGTTGTAAAAATTACAGAAGGATAATAAGTGAACTCATAGAACTCTAAAAGGAGGACTATGAGTTTTTCTTTATGGTGTAGTATAGGAAATGTGAAAAATTAAAAGTGAGATGAAATATTTGTAAATCTTAGCAAAATACTATAAGAAGTGGTATAATATAGAGTAAGTATGAAAAAGGATATGAAACTATGAAAAACAACAAGTTTACTAAAATTTTAATATATAGTGTTTGTTCACTTGTTTTAGCGGGTATTATTTTTTTAGCAATAAGTTATTTTGGTAAAGAAGAACCTGTACAGAAGAATGATGCTTTGCAAAATTCTAAAAAACAAGAACAAGTAGATAAACCAAAAGATAAAGAAGATGCTAAAGAAAATAAGGTTGAAGAGAGTAATAATCAAACTGTAAAACAGCAAGAGGGACAAAAAACGGAGAATAAAAATACAGTTTCAATAGGGAACAAAGTCACACAAAATGGAAATAAAAATATAAGTACGGTAATGGTGGGACAGTTTCAAAAGCACCGCAACAACAAGATTATAATGGGAAAAAACTATCTAGTTCAGAAGGAGTTGGAACTACCGGAAAAGTGTTTGAATCTCAAAAAGAAGCTTTGGACTTCGGGAAAAAAGAAGTGAAAAGATTGACTGATGAGGACAAAAAATCAAGACAATTTTCTATTAGTAAGGTCACTGCAGAAGACGGAAGTTTAGTAGGTTGGACAGTAGATATTTTCGAGGATAATAATGAAGAAAAAATAGTATCTAATCCGAAAACGAATGAAGAAGATAAAGAATAGTAAAGTAAAAGGCGAGTGGATTACTTAGTATGTTAGAGTATTAAGTAAAAACCTCGCTACTTTTATATTTACATAAAAAACAGTAAAAAGTAAGGTGGAATAATGAGAATAGGAATAGTTGCTGAATTTAATCCGCTACATAGCGGACATAGATATTTAATAGAATGTGCAAGAAAATTGGCTGATAAAAATCATGGTGAGGTTATTTGTGTGATGAGTGAATTTTTTACACAAAGAGGAGAAGTAGCGATAGTGGATGGCTATATACGTGCTAAAGAGGCGGTGAGAAGCGGTTGTGATATGGTTATTGCGCTACCTTATCTTGGTAGTGTTGCATATGGTGATGATTTTGCTAGAAAAAGTATTGAAATACTAGCCGGAGCTGGAATAACGCATTTAATCTTTGGAACTGAAAAAGATGATGTCAGCGTCTTCGGAAAAATTTACACAAAACAACGAAAAACAAACGAAGAAGAATATAAGAAATTATTAAAAACAGGTCTTAATCATGCTAAGATTAATAGTGTGTTATATGGTTTGGAAAGTAACAATCCAAATTTCAGTTTGGCATATAGTTACTATAAAGCTATTAGAGAAGCGGATTTAGATATTAAAATGGTTCCTGTAAAAAGAGAAGGTCAAGGTTTAAACAGTTCGAATATTTCAGGAGAGGTTCATTTAAGTGCAACCGCCATAAGAAATAATATAAGTGATGAGAAGATAGAAAAATACCTTTCGAAAGAAATGGTTGCTAATTTGAGAAAAGAGACTATAGCATCTGAGGATGCGTTGTTCCCATATTTAAAATATAAAATTTTATCTTTAGGTAAAGCGGGAATTGAGCAGATTTACGATGTTAGTGAAGGATTAGAAAATAGAATTTATGAAGCGACGCTTAAAGCGAAAAGTTACAGCAATTTAGTCGAACTAATAGCGACTAAAAGGTACAGTAATAAGAAAATTCAGAGGGTTCTACTTCATATTCTAACAAATACTACTAAAGAAGATTACAAGGAAAATTTTTCTACTAATAATTTTAGAGTACTAGCTGTGAAAAGGAATAAAGCAACCATTATAAGAGAAATTAATAGAGATGGCAAAATAAGTCTTCATCCACTGCTAAATAGTAAAAACAGTATGAAGTTTGAACAAGATATTAAGGTAGCGAGAATATATGAAATGCTATTTAGTAACAAAGATATTTTTAGACAAAATATACAAATAATAGATTAATTGTTAAACAGAGGATTATTAAATATGATTCTCTGTTTTTTATTTTTTGTATAAAGGGATAGAATGACTTACCAATTTATAAACAAAATAGAGATTTAGTAGTAAGTTGATAAAGGTTATATAGCGTTTTAACAATATTATTGTAATATTATTTGATTATTTTATGATGCTATAGTGTTAAATACTCTATACAAAGGGGATAAAGATTCTCTTACAAGGTTACATGCGTATAATCCGACAGAACGATATAAATCTGCAGCAGATCTTCAACAATATGTTCATGGAATGTATGATATTCTGTACACATTAGATGCGATGGAAGCTAAAGCTGTGGTATCTAAATCTAATGATGTTAAGAAAAAATGGTATAGAAAAATTGAAAACTTCTACGTAAAAGATAGTAAGTATAAAAAAGATACTCACGTAGGAAACTCTGTTCGTCCGTTGACGAATGAGGAAGTAGTGGAGTTAACTTCTTTAGAATTATTAATAGATAATAATATTATTAATCGTCGTGCGTATAGAGATAACAGCCAATACGTAAGAAATGGATATCATGTAGTAAGTATGTTCTCTCCTATCTACGCAGGGTTAAGTAACTTAAAAGGTGCTCCTGGGGATATTATGTTTAGAAAAACTGCTTATGAGCTTCTAGCTGAAAAAGGATATCAAAATGGATTTATTCCATATGTATCGAATAAATATGTAGAAGAAGCTAAACAAAAAGGTAGTGTAGCGTACTCAGATTGGCATAGAAAAGATGTCGGCTTAGTAACTGATGATTTAGTATTAAGTAAGGTATTTAATAACAAATATAAATCATGAGCTGATTTCAAAAGGCGATGTTTAATGAGTGTATAGCTAAACAAGACAGATTAAAACCAATAACAATTTAATATGAATTAGGTGATGCTAAGAGTACAAAAGAAGTAACTATTACAAGCGCGGCTCAAATGCAACAATTAATTGATGCGGCAGTAGCAAAAGATATTACTAACATTGATTGTGCAACAAGTTATGTATCACCAAGTTGGGTACACTTATTAAAACAAAAAATTTATAATGTGTATCTACGCTCTACAGATGATTTTAGATAATCAATTTATAAATAATAGAATTAAGCTCAGATGGGTGAGCGCACGAAATCTGCTTATCTAATAAAGAGATTCTATAAATAAAAAAATTCGGCTCTTTGTCAAGTTCGGGGCATAGAGAAAAATAGGAAATGAGATCTAGGCAGCATTTTGCTGCTTAGATTTTTTCTTATTTTCACTAAGTTTAAACATTATTTTTATATTCAGAAACAAATAATCTAGACATAATTAAAATGCGTAATCTGAAATTACTAAAGCTAGAATATCCATAAGATACTCTCTTTAGTAGTTTTATTTTATTATTAAATCCTTCTAATGGGCCATTAGA
>CAKMQO010000042.1 GCA_927911695.1 uncultured Gemella sp.
AAGACTCGAGATAGCCTGATAGAAAAATTAAAAACTCAGCAAAAAATCGACGAAAAAAATTATTTAGAAAAAAATAATAAAAAATTAAAAGAAAATGAAAAAGTAATAAATCAAGCACAAGAACAACTTAATAGTGTTAAAGGAAAACTTGAATTACTAAAAAATGTCGATAGTAAGAGTTACAATGAACAAGTAGAAAAAATTGAATAAAGCTCAAAAAAGAGATTGATGATAATAAAAAGCAACTAAATATTGGGAAGGTTAGCCTTTCAGAAGAAAGTTATCCTAGATTCTCGGTAGAAAATATTAGAGGTTTAAAAAACTATGCTCAATTTATAGATTCTGCGAGTAGTTTAACCTTTGTAGCTAATGTTTTTTCAATATTCTTATTTGTTGTATCGATTTTAGTTTCACTAACAACTTTAACTAGAATGATAGACGAAAATAGGATAAACATCGGTACTCTTAAATCACTAGGATACAGTAATTATCAAATTTCTAAGAAATATTTTGTATATGGTGGCTTGTCTACCTTGATAGGTACGATATTAGGTATTATTGGAGCCTATTTGGTGATTGTGCCGATAATATATAATTCTTATGCAAGGTTCTTTACTTTTAACACACCGGAGATCGTATACACTCCAAGTATACTTATCGCAGCTTTTGTTATTTCATTAGGATGTATAAGTTTAGCGATTTATATACCACTTAGAAAAAACTTAAAAGAAAAGAGTGCGTACTTGTTGCGTCCTAAGGCTCCGAGTGGAGGAAGTAGAATATTTTTAGAAAAAATATCATTTATTTGGTCAAGACTTAGCTTTTTAAGGAAGGTAACCTTTAGAAATATTTTCCGTTATAAAATTAGAATGTTAATGACGATATTTGGAGTTGCAGGATGTCTGACTCTTATGTTTATAGGTTTTGGTATTCGTTATGGAGTAATAAATATTTCTAATGAACAATTCAAAGTTATTAATAAGGTTGATATCGCAGCTACTTATAATCCTTATATAGATAATGAAAGTGTAGAAAAACTTCAAAAAGAGATTGATAATAATAAGAATGTCAAAGCTAGCACCAAAATAAATATTCAACTTGCTACTTTCGAGAGTAATAATGAAATTATAGATTCTGTACAATTAATAACGGTGGATAAAGAAAACTATAAAGACTATATTACATTAATGGATAATAATGCCAAAGATATTAACTTGCCAAATGGGGCGGCTGTTATTAGTGAAAAACTTGCATATCTTCACAAGTTACAGGTAGGAGATAGCTTTAATGTAGTTGTAAATAATAAAGAATACACATTTAATGTCGGTGAAATTAATAAGAATTACTTTGGACATACAATTTATATAAATAAAGATTATTATGAATCAGTATTTAAAAAACAATATAAGGACAATACGTTTTTAATACAAACTACAGGTGGTAAGGAAACTGTTGAAAGTGTAGTAAGTAATTTAAATAATAATAGCGATATAGTAAACATAAGTGATAATTCTAAAATACAAGAGATACTGGATAATTTTATTAAAGGGATAGATATTATAGTGGCAGTTATGGTGATTTGTTCAGTTACATTAGCACTTGTAGTATTATATAATTTAATAAATGTTAATGTATCTGAGCGTATTAGAGAATTATCAACGATAAAAGTTCTTGGTTTTTATCCAAGCGAGGTAACTATTTATGTATTTAGAGAAATCTTTTACTTAAGTGGAGTAGGTATTATTTTAGGTAATTATCTAGGCTATAAAATGTATTTGAAAATAATACTAGAACTCGCGGGTAGAGATATGATGTTTAGTAGTAAAGTACCTTTAGTAGTTTATTTATTAGCATCGGGTATAACAATATTGATTACTATAATCGTAATGATAGTAATGCATAAAAAACTAAAAAAAGTAAACATGGTAGAAGCTCTTAAGGCAATAGAGTAGAATAGGAGAAAAAATGGCAATTATAATTAATGACGAGGCAAAAAAATTATTAAAAGATAAAAATAAAAACTATATATTAGTATCACTATTTCAACAAGCTTGTTGAGGTGGCGGTGTAAATAAAGTTATCGGGGTTTCGATAGCAAGCAAATTCGATAAAGAATTATATTCAAAATATGTAGTTGATGGAATTGATGTTTATATTGACTATAGATTAAATATAGGAGAAAATGTAGAAATAGGTGTAGAAAAATTCCTATTTATGAAATATTTTAACCAGGTAGGGATCACCGCTTTATAAATAAAAAAACAACTAGGGATGAAAAGTATCATTTCTAGTTGTTTTTGTTTATTAGTTAGAAGATGCAATAAGCTCTTCTTCTTTTTTATGTTTATCGTTGTAGATTTTTTTCATAATACCGATAACGATTGATAGCGCGAATAAACACATTAATCCGATGAATAGGTTCCTAACCCCACCAGAAAGAGTTCCACCAACGTATGAGTAAACTATTGTTGCTGGTAATTGTCCGATTCCTGTAGCGATAAAGAATCTCCAAAAACTCATATTAGTAAGACCGGCAGCGTAACTAACGAAGTCGAAAGATACGAACGGTAATAACCTACAAATAAGAATAGCTTTGTCTCCGTAGCGTTCGAAGAATACGTCAATACTTGCCATTGCACCTTTACTTGTAAGTTTTTCTACGACATCTCGTCCTAATCCGCGAGCAATATAGAAACATACCGCAGCCCCTATCATTGCTGTTGACCAAGATAATACAGCTCCTAGTACCCAACCAAAGATAGCAGCGTTTGATAATGTGATTAAAAATGCTGGGATTGGTGCAGCTATTGATTGAAGTACCATTAATACTCCAGAAACTACCGCAGCCCAAGCTCCCCATCCACGTAAGTATTCGATTACTGCATTTGTATCGAATTGTGATAAAGTAGCGAATGCTGTATTAATACCAGTTTTGAAACTTGGTACTGTGAAATAAACTGCAAAGAAGATTGCAAAACATGCAAGTGTAATATATCTTACTTTTTTACGTTGTGCTTTTAATTTTTTTTCTTCTTCAGGATCAACTTCTCTTAAATCACTAAGTTTTACTTCTTTTTCTTTTAATGCTTTAAGTTCTTCTTTAGTATATACTTTTTGGTATTTAGAAAGTGTTAAAATAATATAAAGATTTATTAAGTTAACGATAATAACACCAACTATAAATGGAACCTTAATTTGACTAAGTGTTCCAGCATGCAATACTTCACGAGCTATATATAGTAAAGTTTTAGTTTTACCTGAAAAGATAGCCATTAGAAGTATAATTGCTTCTATAATGAAAAATGTATATTTACGATTTATACGTTTAAAATATAATCCTGTCATTATACCGTAAACAGTCCAAACGAATATCACAAGACTTTGGTCAGCTAACATTTCAAACTGTGTAAAGAAGAACAGTAAGAATGCGAAGAAGTAACCAACAGCTATACCGACACTTGTGAAATAGAATAATAATCTTAAGCGTTTCATTAAATCTCTCCTTGTGATTAGCTATTATTTTTTAATGCTATAAATAACAGCTGCATATGTTCCATCTTCAGGTAGGATATTTTCGTTACCAGTGAACTTAACCTCTTTACGAGTTTCAACAGCTCCATAAGTGTAAGTAGTATTTGAGATAATACCAACAGGGCAGCTATCTAAGCAAGATAAACATCCTGTATTTTTATCAATAGCACGCTCTAAGTTACCACCGAAGCGGAAATCGATTTGTTTTCCATTACTGTCTTTTACTACTTCGTTGATATCATATTTTTTATCAGCACCGTTCCAAGTAATTTCAGCTTTAATTGGAGTTCCTTCTACATGAGTAGTAGTAGCATTGTTTGGATTCATGTTATTTCCAGGTTTTGCACCAATCTCAATTAGAGCGTTGTAGAATTCTTCTGGTTTAGCAAATGCTGTGAAGATAGATTTGGCACCGTTTGTACCACTTTGTTCTACTGAGTTATGTCTTGTAGCTTCATCGAAGTATTTACCATTAATTTTCGTAAGAACAGTAATAGTACCAGCTTCTTTATCTACTTTAATAGGTTTATCTAATGATACACCTGCTACATAGTCGGCAGGTTGATTTGAATTTTGTGAAGTTGAATTAGGTGAACTGCTACATCCAACTGCAGTAAATGCTAATCCAGCAGCCATAAGGACTGATAATATTTTTTTGGTTTCATAAAAGAAGCCCCCTCATCTATAAATTTATTATATATTTGTATTATAACATTTATAGAAAAACCGAACAATATTATATATAAAATATTCTATGAATTTAATTATCGCTGTAGATATACAATTTATAATCGTGAGAAAATATTATTATATTTTTTTTACATCAGTTATGTTAAAAAATAGTAAAAATAAAATATATATTGAATAAATAATTTATTATAATTTATATATTTTAGATTATAAGACTTTTGAACAACTAAGAAGTGATTTATTGATAATTGTTATCGATTATAATAAGCAGTTCTTTATATAGAGATGAGTATCGTAATTATTAGCTAAATAATCGGAAATATGGTATAATAGTTCAGTTATAAACGAAAATTATAAGAAATTTATGAAAAAAAGTAAAAAACTGGAGAAAGGAGAAAAGAATGTTAATTCAATTAAATAACGTAACAAAGAATTTCGTTGTCAATGAAATTTTTTCAAATGTTAAACTAGAAATTAACGATAAGGACCGTGTTGCAATAGTGGGTAGAAATGGAGCTGGAAAGAGTACATTATTAAAAATCATTTCTGGTGCTATTAGTTTTGATAGTGGAGAGAGAACTATTTCAAAAAATACAACGGTCGGATATTTATCTCAAGAATTTATCGTTAGAGAAGATTTGTCAATTTATGAAGAGATGATCACATGTTTTGATGAAATTATTACGTTAGAAGCAGAATTAGAAAAACTTTCATTTGAGCTAACGCCGGAAAATATCGAAAATGATCCAACTCTACTTAATAAATTTGATAGACTACAAAATGAAGTGTTAACACATAAAGACTATCATTATAAGAGTAAGATAGAGAGTGTATTATATGGATTAGATTTCACAAAAGAAGTTTTCGATAAGAAAATCAGTACTTTCTCTGGTGGAGAGAAGACGAGATTATCTATGGCTAAACTATTGTTAAGTGAACCTGATTTATTAGTTTTAGATGAACCTACCAACACCTTGATATGGAAAATGTAGCATGGTTAGAAAATTACCTTTCAGCATACAATGGTGCAATAGTTATAGTCAGTCACGATAGATACTTTTTAGATAAAGTTGTAAATGTTGTATATAACTTAGAATTCGGTAAACTTAAAAAGTATGTAGGTAACTATTCGAAATTCTTAGTACAATATGAAGAAGATTACGAAAAACAATTAAAAGAATACACTAGTCAGCAAAAAGATATAAAAAAAATTAGAAGAATTTGTTCAGAAGAATATAGCAAGAGCATCTACTAGTAAAATGGCTAAAAGTCGTCAAAAAAGTATTAGACAAGATGGACCTTATCGACAATCCGAAAAAAGATGATAAGGCAGCAGGTATAGAGTTCTTAATTAAGGAACAAAGTGGTCGTGATGTTCTAACGATTAGTGATTTACAAGTAGGTTATAATGGAATTAAAGTAGGGCAAAATTATAATCTTTCGGTGTATAAAGGTGACAGAATAGCAGTAGTTGGAAGAAATGGTATAGGAAAATCTACATTAATAAAAACTATAGCTAAGAGACAAAAAGCAATTTCTGGTTCTGTTCAATATGGAAGTAAAGTGTCATTAGGATACTATGATCAAAAACAAGCGGAGTTTGAATCTTCAAAAACAATATTAAATGAATTGTGGGATGAGTATCCTCTAATGAAGGAAGCGGAAGTAAGAACAGTGCTTGGTAGATTCTTATTTAGAGGCGATGATGTTCTTAAGATAGTAAGAGATCTTTCTGGTGGAGAAAAAGCGAGATTACAACTTGCAAAACTGATGTTGGAGAAAAACAATCTCCTTATATTAGATGAACCGACTAACCACCTTGATATTACGAGTAAGCAAGTATTAGAAGAAGCATTGAAAAATTATGAAGGGACTATTCTTTTTGTCAGTCACGATAGGTACTTCATTAATAAGATTGCTAATAAAGTACTAGATATTACTGATAATGGTCATAATATATACTTAGGAAATTATGATTACTATTGGAAAAAGAGAACAAGAAGAGAATTGCCCAACAACTTACTAAACAAAAATGAAGAAGTAGTTGTTGAAAAAGAAGCAAATAACTATATTCTAGATAAAGAAACAAAAAGACGTGTTCGAAAATTAGAGAGAACTCGTGATGAGTTGATGAATAAAATTGAAACTTTAGAAGAAAAAATACAAGTTGTAAATAATGAACTTGCCAAAGAGGAAGTTTATACTGATATGGTAAAAACTCAAGAATTTAATGAGCAGTTAAAACAGTTGAATTCTGAATTAGAAGAGTTAAATGATTCTTGGTTAGAAATTGAAGAGGAATTAGAGAGTTGTTAATGGATAGTAAAATTAAAATAACGACTTATGTTGATTCTGAAAAAATACATGAAGAATCTTATCTAGGAAGCTTTTTGGAGCAAACAAGTAGTGAAAAAATAAGCTATAGTGATAAAAATAACAAAAAAATAAAAATTTTTATTGACAAAATAAAAGAAAGTGTTAGTATAGAAAAAGATGATTCAAAAATGTACTTAGCATATACGAAAACAAGCAATGTCTACAGTACACAATATGGTCAGATGAAATTAGAAACACAGCTTGTAAATATAAGTAAAAAAACAAAAAACAACCTTACTTTATACGAAATAGTCTACAATATACATTTCGGAAGTAATGATAAACAGAAAAATAAATTGAAAATATTAGTGAAAAATATATAGTAAGTAATTAGGAGGGATTTTTGGTGAAAAATAAAATAGTAGAATTAATACAAAATTCTTTAGCCAAATTAGAAATTGATGGAGTAGATATTCATGTAGAAACTCCGAAAAACACAGATAATGGAGATTTTTCTTCAAACGTAGCGATGCAATTAACAAGAGTTTTACGTAAAAATCCTAGAGTTATTGCAGAGGAAATAATCAGTAATATAGAAGAAGATGAAGCGGTAGAAAAAATTGAAATAGCTGGCCCAGGATTTATTAACTTTTTCGTTAAAAAATCAAGTCTTGGAAGTATTGTTGGGAAAATCTTAGAAGATGATTTTAAATATGGTGAAAACAACATTGGGCAAGGTAAAAAAGTTCTTTTAGAGTATGTATCAGCTAACCCAACAGGAACACTACACGTAGGTCACGCTAGAAATGCTGCATATTCTGATTCATTAGCAAGAATAATGAAAAAATCAGGATATGATTTATCTCGTGAATACTATATCAATGATGCAGGTAATCAAATAAATAATCTTGTGATTTCAGCGATTACTAGATATAAACAAGCTCTAGGTATGGATGCTGAGATGCCAGAGGATGCATACCACGGTGAAGATATTAAAGTTTTAGGTCAAAAACTAAAAGATGAATTTGGTGAATCATTATTAGAAAGAGAAGACTTAAATGAGTTTATTCGTGAGTATGCAGTAGCATATGAAATGGAAAATATTAAAAAAGACCTTGTTGATTTCGGTTTAGAATATGATGTATTCTTTAGTGAAAAATCACTATATGAGAATGGTCTTGTAGATAAAGCTTTAGCATCTCTTAGAGAACAAGGTTTTGTTTATGAAAAGATGGAGCGTTATGGTTAGAAACAACTGCATTAGGAACAGGGGATGACAAAGACCGTGTGTTAATTAAAGCAGATGGTTCATTAACATATTTAACTAGTGATATAGCGTATCACAAAAATAAAATTAGATCGTGGATTTGATTTTATTATTAGACGTTCTTGGTGCAGATCACCATGGTTATGTAGCTAGACTTAAAGCTAGTGTAGTAGCTATGGGGTATAAAGCAGATCAATTAGAAGCTTTAATAATGCAAATGGTACAACTTCTAAATAATGGTGAAGTTGTAAAAATGAGTAAGAGAACAGGTAAAGCAATTACACTTCGTGATTTAATAGATGAAGTAGGGGCTGATGCTGCTCGTTATTTCTTAGTAATGAGAAGTGCAGATAGTCACTTAGACTTTGATTTTGCAGTGGCAAAAGAACAATCAAGTGATAACCCACTATACTATGTTCAA
This sequence comes from uncultured Gemella sp., assembly GCA_927911695.1. Taxonomy (GTDB): domain Bacteria; phylum Bacillota; class Bacilli; order Staphylococcales; family Gemellaceae; genus Gemella. The sequence goes on from CAKMQO010000042.1 coordinate 8,226, forward strand.
TATGCTCACGCTAGAATTTGCTCAATCTTACGTCAAGCAGCTGAACAAGTTGAATATGATGTTAACAACTGTGATTATGAATTATTAACAGATGAGTACTCAGTAGACTTACTGAAAAACTTAGCATATTATCCAGAAATAGTTGCACAAGCAGCTAAAAATTATGAACCACACAGAATTTGTAATTATTTACAAAGTCTTGCAAGTTCATTCCACAAATTCTATAATAATAACAAAGTAATAACTGAAAATAAAGAACAAACTCAAAGTTACCTTGCATTAATCACTGCTGTTAAGATAACTTTAAGAAATGCTTTAGACTTAATCGGAGTATCAGCTCCAGAAAAAATGTAATAAATAAAAAAGAAGGGAATCTAATATAAATGGTAAAGTTAAAAGATTTAAGCGCAGAAAAAATTAAGGAAATGTCACTAATAGATTTATGTTATGCATATATGGTAGAAGAAGGAATTGAAAAATTAAAATATTTATGATTTCCTAGATTATATTAAACCATTAAGAAATGTTGACGAGGAAGAATTTACTGCACAAGCAGCGTATTTCTACACTGATCTAAACTTAGATGGACGTTTTGTATGCGTTGAAGATGGTAGTTGGAAATTAAGAGATAGTTTATTTGTAGAAGATATTAAAAACTTCGTTGAGCCAAGTGTTCAAAAATTTGAAATCGATGATGAAGATGATATTGAAGAGCTTGGAGAAGAACAAGAAGATATCCATGATGAAGTTGATGCTTTAATTGAAGAAGAAGATATGGAAGAGAGTGAAGATGTCTTCGATTTTGATAATGAAGGTATTGTATCGAAATTCAACATTGCAACTGAAGAAGAAGAGTTTTAATAAAAGAGCCGTAAGGCTTTTTTTATTTTGTGAGTCCTTTTGGTTGCATATTATATTGATATGAAGTATAATAAAGAAAGTCAATAAAACATATAGTAAAAATTGTAATACAGGTTCTAAGTTTTTTAAGTGAATAACACAATATCACATTTATTTTATTTATTATCTTTAACGGCAAGAATACGATTGATTATTGATAATAAAAAAATATA
>CAKMQO010000043.1 GCA_927911695.1 uncultured Gemella sp.
GTAGCTCTTCCATCAAGTATGTGCTATGTGTTGTTGTTATAAATTGTACGTTATCAATATAGTTAAGGGAATCTGATAAAGCAGATATTACTTCATATATAAGTAAATCATGGATGCCATTCTCAATTTCATCTATAAAAATAGTATTATTTCCTAATGTAGCTACAAATATATACTTTAGAATTTTTAATAGTTGTTGAGTTCCGGTAGATTCAAGCTTAAAAGGAATTTGTTTGATTTCATTATCTATAAGTTTTGATACATATAATTCATATTTAAATACATCTTCAGAGTCAGAGGGTTTAAGGACATAAGAAACTCTTTTTATATCGGTATATAGCTGTGTAAATACTTCATTCAAATAATTTTCCATTGCTAACAGTTCTCTATCATCTTCTTTATGAACGGTACCATGTGTAAGTTCACTTAGTATTTTCATTGGTGTATGAAATTTTTGAAAACTTAAATGATTTCCCTCTATGGAAAATTTATCTAACCAGTTAAAAAAATCCCAAAATGAGGAACTTAATGAATTTTCAACAAAATTATTATTTTTGATTTTAAGCTCATTATAAATAATTCCCAAAAATGTATGTTTTCCCCAGTATTTTTTTATATTATCTTTTAATTCTTTTTTATATGATGATGTTAATACCATAGAAGGGCTAATAATATTATTATCATTAGTAATTGAAAAGAGTCTACCTACTCTTTCGTTTACTAAATATCTTAATTCTTCAAAAATAACAGCTTGATTATTAAACTTCAATTCATAAGAACCTTCAATTTCATTTATATTGAAACCTATTTTAATTTCCATATTTCCTTTGCAATCTATAGTTTTATTTTCTTGTATCAAATTCTCCATAGTGTTAGAAGAAAGAAATTGGCTTAATACGTGTTTTTGAAATTCATAGTCTTTTTTTTCTGATAAAAGATCTTCTACGCTCTTGGCGTTGAGTTCCTGCAAATATTTTTGGAAGTGAGTATGATTAGATAAAGTTAACAAAGTTTTTTCTAAAAATAAAATAGAATAGATTAAATTTGTTTTACCTATACCATTTTCACCATAAATAAATGCTAATTTTTTAGGCTTTTTATTTTTACCTCTTAAATCTAATTTTATGTCAGTAAGTGATTTAAAGTTTTTTAATTTAATGTATGATAGCATAATAATCCTCCTTTTCGTTATAAATTATAACATAATATTAAATTATCTTCAATATTATATGTATTAATTAGAATTATATAAAATATAAAATATTTAATATAAGTGAATACTATTTATAAAATATCATAGATTTTTCTTCGTAGAAGTACGTTGTTAGATTTAATTATGCCTTATAAAGAGTAATAGTGAATCTGTAGTATGATTCTGGAAAGAAGTAATATTGACGTTAATTATATTTATCCATTAGAATAAGATAGTTTAGAAGCTAGTATTATTATTTCAAAATGCTTTTATAACTCCAACGGACTCTGGGAATTCTTACATATTTTAAAGTTGTTTGTATATCTTTGCAACTTATTTACTTGTACTTTATTTAATATAGTATAAATTTAATGCTAAGTATTTCCTTCTTTTTTGATTATTAATATATAATCTTTATTATAGTTTGTTAGATATTCTACTGAAATTTACCCAAAAGGGAATTTAATTTATATTTGTTGTTTTGAGTTTGAGAATAATTATAGCAGTTGATATCACTCTGCGTTTTAGTTTTTTTAGTTAACCAAAAAGTCCTAATAATGCTCTAGTTGAAACAGCAAGCATTATATTTGATATTATACTATCTTTGAGTGGTTAGAACACAAATATAAAAGCTGTAAAATTAGTTGTTATATTTTCATTATCTTCTGCCATTATAAATATTATCTAGAATAATTTAGATTTATTTACAAAATGTGATAAGTTTTTTTTCATTGGTTGCAACTACAACAAAAACCCTTAAAAATATAAGGGTTTTATATATCTTACTATGTTAGTAGTTAGAACTAGTAATCTTTTCCTCTCGGTTTCTTTAGTATATTATACCCGTTTTTCTTTAAATATTGAAATCCAATTATGTAGTAAACCGGGATTTGGTAATGCGTACTTTAATGAAGTAGCTAATATAGAATTCCCTAATATTAAAACTTCATTGATTATATCTAGTTTTAATTCTGCTGGATAGTAATTATTTTTCTCCTTAATTAATATTGTTTCACCATGTAAATGAGCCAATTTGACCAGGTACTTCACATTACTAGGATCAATTTCAAACTTTTTAGATAGTTCCTTGTATGAGTATCCTTCTTTATTAAGTCTATACATTTCTATCTTATTTTCATCTGTTAATTTCATAATAAATAGCCCTCCAAAATTTGTCCAAATTTTGGGGGCTATTACCATTTAAAGATGGTTATTTTTTCATCATATAAGTAACAATAGCTACAACCAAAGTCAAAAGTGCAATAACAAAAACCGCAAAATCTATCATTAGTTGGATAGCTTCGTACGTAGACATTCTCTACTCCTTTCGTCCAGATTTTTAGTGTATGCGAGCATAGCACCATCCCCTTTCATATTGAAGTAGCCACCATCTTTATCGGAAGTTTTACACTCCCTAACTTCTCTCTCCAGTTTTGATTATATCAAATTAAACTATCATAATCAACCATTTATAAATACTAGTATATCAACACTTTTTACTAAATAATTATATCTTTTTATACCCTGCCATTTCCCCTGCCAATATAAAAAAATAAGTCGATGCTTCCTATGATATCAACTACTCAGGATAGATTCTTCCCCTATTGAATGGGAATAATGAACAAGAGTAATTTAAGTCAAGAAACCTTGCTATAACTGACTTTTTAAAATTATATATAGATTAAAAACAAGTTAAAACACTTTGGATTGTCTCCAAAGTGTCTCCAAAAAGACCCTATCAAAAATTATTGATGGGGTCTTTCTATTAAATTCATTTTATATATAATTACTTATCTTTCTTATACAGGACCTCTAAATCACTTGACCATAATTCTTCCATACCTGTACTATATGGATTTCCATCTTTAGAATGTGAATCATGATTCTTTTTAGTTTTTTTATCTCTTATAATTACTTTTATACCTTTAAGATTTGCTTTTTCTAAAGCATATTCTAATATTTCCTTAATTTTTTCAGATGAATAACACTCTGCTGATTTAACTTCAGCTACATTGTCGGCACATTCTACCATTATACACTTAAGATTTTCTTTAGTTATTTCGGTTGTATACTAAAAGACAAATATCCAATATAATTAAAGTGTAGAAAAATAATTAACTAAGAAAGGATATTTGTCATGAATAATTTTATCACAAATTTACTATTAATATAAGACCAAAATATAACTATGGAGGATAAACTTGATTTAAGCAATGCAGATGGTCAAGATACATTCATATTTCATGGAGCTTTATCATATGAACCAAAGTGTTGTCTACAGTAAGAGTGTCGACCTTTTCTAAAGATTTTTTAACGGCATCAACATCTTTATTATCTAGGCTTGTATCGATGTTTTTTAATTCTATAGTAAGAAAAAATAAGCTCATTAAACAAGGTAAGCAATAATTTTTAATCACATTTTAATGAAGGTGAATACTAGCAACCTGAGGTATGTGAGTAAACCTTGTGTTTGTACCCAAAGAGATAATTATGTATTTTCAATTGTGATTAATATTTATAATAAACTCTTACTAAGCTATTTTTAATATATATTCATAATAACATAATAAAAGGAATATTAACTAATATTTATTTTTCTCTGCTATTTCAATACAATAATCGATGTATAAATCTAAATTAGTTTTTTTACATTTCTTTAATTTAAATACAAGATCTCTTGCCATTTGAATATCTAAATCTCCTTTGTTAGTTGGAAAAAATTTTAACGTAATCACGTTTTGCATTTACTTCAATACCTATATCCTTCATGGTCGCTTCTAAATTAGGAGCATTGAAAATTGGTTCAATATAATCATATAAAATATGTCCTTTAAACATAGACTTGTCTTTAAATTTTTCTCTTTGTGATGGGTTACAATCATCCAAATCCATAATAATAAATAGTTTAAAATTAACTAATTTTTTTTTCTTACAATCATATTGGATGTCATGTTTATTAGAAAATTCTTTTAATGTTTTCATATTAAAAAGTGATGAAAGTTCAAGTTCCCTCATGATACTAGTTACTTGTATGCTACATTTTCCTTTATCTTTGGAATGGATTATATGTTTTATTCTAAGGTTAGATCTTATAGCTGAACACAGATGTAATTCTGATCTTCCATGGACAATCGACATAACATTTAATTTTTTTTAGATTCCTTTCATAATTAAGCTCCTAAAAGTTACTCTAAATCTTACTTTTACTTGTCTACGAGCTCACTAAAAATCTATATATCCAATGTTTTGGTATTCCAGAATAGTTTCCCCCTAAGGTACTTCAAGCGTATATTATTATTTTTTTTTGAGTTCTAAAATTAAAAATATCAATTGATAAAATTTCTTTTTTTACCGTATGCATCACCTGCTAAAACATAAATGTTTTCAGGAGGTAGCTCTTCCATCAAGTATGTGCTATGTGTTGTTGTTATAAATTGTACGTTATCAATATAGTTAAGGGAATCTGATAAAGCAGATATTACTTCATATATAAGTAAATCATGGATGCCATTCTCAATTTCATCTATAAAAA
>CAKMQO010000044.1 GCA_927911695.1 uncultured Gemella sp.
GTTCATCTGTACCTGTTAAAAAAGTATGTATCATATCCGCTTAATTTTTTATATCTAGTTAATGCATCACAAGCAACTGTTGTGTAGGCATGTCCTATGTGTAAGTTACCACTTGGGTAATAAATAGGAGTTGTAACATAAAATGTTTTTTTAGTCATCTTACAACCATCCTCACTTTCATTTCAATTTTTTAGTTAATATACATTACTATTGTACCATATAATTGAGGCTAATGCATGATTTTTTATCATTTTTTTCAAATTTCAAAATACTATTATATAAAAAAAAGATATAACTCTTTTATAATTCAAATTAAATATTAAACACTATTTAAATCGTCATTATTTAATATCTACCTCAATAATAATCTCCGAACAAATATCCAGATTAATATTGCGTTATAGAGTTATATCTTTATTATTTTTTTTAAATTATTGTAATTTTTATTTTTTAGCTAATTTAGCTATTTCAACTATTGTATCTGCGGCTTTTTCCATATGCTCTAAACAACTAAATTCATATTGTCCATGGAAGTTCTCTCCTCCGACAAAGATATTCGGAGTTGGAATGCCCATATATGAAATTTTAGAACCATCTGTTCCTCCACGAATTGGAATAATAATAGGTGTTACTCCTACATTTTTAATAGCTTGCTCCGCTACATCAACACAGCGTTTATCTTTTTTAATTACATCTCCCATATTATAATATTGATCGAATAGGTCGTATTCCACAACATTACCATATTTTTCATTAATTTTTGCCGCTACCTCTTCAGCAAATTTCTTACGTGCTTCAAATTTTTCTTTATCATGATCTCGGATTATATAAACCATCTCTGCTTCTTCAATTCTAGCTTGCATATTATGCAATAAATAGAATCCTTCATATCCTTCTGTATGCTCAGGAACTTCTTTTTCTGGGAACAATGAAGCTAATTCTGCAGCAATCGTATTGGCATTTTTCATTTTACCTTTTGCTGTACCTGGATGAACACTTACTCCAGTAATCTTATATGTGATTTGTGCCGCATTAAAGCTTTCATATTCAAGTTCACCAAGAACTCCACCATCCATAGTGAAAGCATAATCTGTTGCGAATCCTTTAGCATCGAAATGATCTGCTCCACGCCCTATTTCTTCATCAGGACCAAATGCAATACGAATATCACCATGTTCAATTTCAGGATGTTCACTTAAATACTTAATTGCTTCTACTATTTCAGTAATTCCAGCTTTGTCGTCAGCACCTAGTAAAGTCGTCCCATCTGTAGTGATTAAAGTTAGACCTTTATAATTGCTTAAATTAGAGAACTCAGCTTTACTCATTACAACATTTAATTCTTTATTTAAAACGATGTCTTCACCATCATAATTCTCAATTACTTGTGGATTAATACCTTCAACATTAAAATCTGCAGTATCCACATGTGAAATAAATCCAATTTTATCGTATGGTTTATCAGTATTAGCTGGTAATGTCGCAGTTAAAAACCAGTTTTCCTCATTTAATTCTATGTCACTAAGATTTAATTCTTCTAATTGTTCTTTTAACATGCGTAAAAAATCTTTTTGCTCTGGAGTAGATGGAATCGTCGTACTAGCAGCATCAGATCTAGTCTTAAAGTTAACATATCCTAAAAAAACGTTCTAACATAGTTTCATATTTCATTATTCTTCACCTCATTTGTATTTTCTTTTATTATAATATAATATTCATCAAAATGTAAAGGTTATAAAAATCATATAAAAAAACATTATTCCAAAATAACTTTTTTTAAAATGATAATGATACTTAATATATTTATCTATTTATGATACAATTACTAATGTATTCTAATTTTACATTAGATATTAGTAAAATAAATTTTAAGGAGAACTTTTTCATGCAAGAAGTTATGAATTATAAAGATACTAGAATTGAGAATTTCCACACTATTTATCCAAACCATATGAACAGACATGATACTCTATTTGGTGGTCAGACATTATACTGGTTAGACGATGTACAAGGTCTAGTAATTCGCAGATATACTCATTTACCATTTTTTACAGCAAGTATTGATACATATCAATTTTTAGATGTTGTGCATAGACATGAGGCATTAATTATTGATAGTTATGTATCAAGAGTTGGAAATAGAAGTGTTGAAGTTTTCGCTGAGTTAAGTGCATTTAACCATGAAACTAGACATACTCGTTTAGTTGGTATTTGTTTCTCAACATTCGCAATAAATAAAGAGACAGTTCTTGAAAAACCTTTACCTAAAGTTGAATACACAGATGAAATTTCAAAATTCGTAAGCTCTTCTTATTCAGACAGACAAAGCGGTAAACTTTCAGCTCGAGAATTCTGTAAAGAGTATCTAAAATATTATAATAAATAAAAAAAGAAGTGAGATTTGTCTCACTTCCTTTTTATTTTATTAGTCGATTGAGTAAAGTAATTCTAATACTTTTTCTTCAAATTTAACTAATTTTTCTTTAGCAACTTCTTTATCTGCATCTTTAACGTAGATATAAAGTTTTACTTTAGGTTCTGTTCCACTTGGACGTAATGTATACCAAGATTCGTCTGAATAACTGAATTTAACAGCATCAGTTTTTTTCGATATCAATAGCATTTTCTTCACCAGTAGCTACAGTTTTTTCTTTTTGTACTAAGTAGTCAGTAATAGCTACTACTTCACTTCCAGCAATTTCACGAGCAAAGATTTCACGATATTTCTTCATCATACGTTTAATTCTTTGAGCACCTGCTGCCCCTTCTAAAACGATAGAGATAGTTTTATCAAGATAGTAACCATATTTTTCATAGAAGCCATCAAGTACGTCTACTAATGTTTTACCTTGTGTTTTATAGAATGCTGCTGCTTCTACTAATAACATAGCGATAGTTACACCATCTTTATCACGTAGGAATGTACCAACGTTATATCCGATACTTTCTTCATATCCCATTACATAGTTTTTCTCACCTGTAATATCCCATTCATTTGGTAATGCACAAATGTTTTTGAATCCAGTAAGAACATCAATTACTTCTACTCCGTATTCTTTACATAATGGTTCTACCATTTAGATGTTACGATAGATTTAACTAATACTGGGTTTTCTGGTAGTTTGTTCTGTTTCGCAAGATTTTCAATAACATATTGAACTAATACTGCTCCGGCTTGGTTACCATTTAGAGAAACTACTTCACCATTGTGAATTACTTCTACAGCAAGACGGTCACAGTCAGGGTCAGTTGCAATGATTACATCAGCATTAACTTCTTTAGCCAATCTTTCGCCGTATTCGAATGCTGCAGTATCCTCTGGATTTGGATATTCAATTGTTGGGAAAGTTCCATCAGGATCTTTTTGTTCTTCAACAACATGAACATTTTTGAATCCACGACGTGCAAGAACTGTTGTTACAGCTTTATATCCAGCACCGTTAAGTGGTGTATATACTACTGAAATATTTTTATCAATGTTTTCATCGTTAATAGCACAGTTTAAAGATTCTTTGTAGAATTCTTCATCAATTTCTTCTCCAATATATACTAATAATCCTTTTTCTTTAGCTTCTTCTTCTGTTAAAGTAACATAGTTGTCGAAGATATCCATTGAGTTAATATATTCTAGAACTTTGTCACTTATATCAGATTTAATTTGAGATCCTTCTTGCCAATAAACTTTATATCCATTGTATTCTTTAGGATTGTGACTTGCTGTAATGTTAATACCACTAGCTGTTCCTAAATAACGAACTGCGAAAGATAATTCTGGAGTTGGTCGTAAGTCCTCGAATAAATATGCCTTAACCCCATTACTAGCCATTACTAATGCTGCTAATTTAGCAAATTCTTTTGAGAAAAGACGTGGATCGTGAGCAATAGCAATACCTTTTTCTTGTAATCCATTGTCGATAATAGTTTGTGCTAGTGCTTTTGTTGCACGAGCGATAATAAATCTATTCATTCTATTAGAACCCATTCCTACTTTACCACGTAATCCTGCAGTTCCAAATTCTAATTCTTTATAAAATCTATCTTCTTTTTCAACTTCATCATCAGCTACAGTTTTTAATTGAAGTTTCTCTTCTTCAGTTAAAGCTGAGCTATTTAACCATTTTTCATATAATTCTTGATAGTTACTCATATTATATTACCTCTAAATTCCTAATTTTATGCTAAACCTAAAGCAATTTCCATCATTTTCGTAAATGCCGTTTGTCTTTCTTCTGGAGTAGTTTCTTCTCCAGTTACTAATGAATCACTTACTGTTAAAATTGTTAAAGCATTAACACCTGCAGCAGTTGCATTAGCATATAATGCTGCACTTTCCATTTCAACAGCTAAAACTCCCATTTTAATCCAGTTTTCCATAGCTTTTTCGTCAGCATTGTAGAAAATCTCACTACATAAAATATTACCAACATGAACTGCTTGATCCATTTCTTGAGCTCTGTTGTAAGCTTTTAATAATAAGTCAAATGATGCAGTTAAACTGTAGTTTCCTGGAATGTTATATTGGTGCATGTAGTTTGAGTTTGTTGAAGATCCCATTCCTAAAATTACATCATATAATTTTACTTCCGGTTGTAGTGCCCCACATGTTCCAATTCTAATTAAATTCTTAACCCCAAAAGTGTGGATTAATTCATAAGAATAAATACCGATACTAGCTGGACCCATACCTGTTCCCATCACAGAAATTTTTTTACCTTTATATGTTCCAGTATATCCTAGCATACCACGCACTTCATTAAAACAAACTGCATCTTCTAAAAATGTTTCTGCAATAAATTTCGCTCTTAATGGATCCCCTGGTAAAAGAATCGTTTCAGCGATTTCTACTCCATTTGGTTTAATATGTGGTGTTTGTTTATGCGACATCAGTTAGTCCCCCTGTAAATATATTAATAACTTTATTATACCTTTTTTTCTTAACTTAAACAAGAGATATTAAAAAAATAATTATCTATATTTTCTATTAAATATTCTGAAAATAATAAGTTTACTTTATCGTTACAAGTCACATTTTAAGCACCATCATTCATCAACACTATATTTTAACCTCAAAAATAATAAAATTATATTAGTTATTTTTAGAAAATAATTAATGCTTTATTTTATCGTTTCCATAACTTTTTATAATATTCCTTTATGTTATCTACCATTTTTTATTGAAAAATAATTATATAAAAATTGAATTTCAATAGTATTTTAAGCTATTTTGTTATATAATTAATGTTATAAAATAAATAAATTAGAAAGAGGTTTTTTTATGTTACAATTAGCTGTATTTTTACCAGTAATTGCGATGTTTTTCATACCTTTCTTAAGGAAAAACTTTAAAACCATCCATACTGGAAAATTTGTTATAGTTGTACCATTAATACTGTTTGGGTATTTTATTTCAAATCTTAAGTATATCTATTCAGGTGGAACAATCTATAAGAAACTAGCATTTGTTTCTAACGCAGGACTTGATATCAACCTTAATCTTGATGGTTTATCACTTCTATTCTCATTACTAATTACAGGAATTGGTACTCTAGTAATACTATATTCATGTTACTATATGAGTATTACAGATGAAAAGTTACATAAATTTTACATATTTTTACTAATATTCATGTCTGCCATGTTAGGTGTAGTTTTATCTGACAACATGCTTAGTATGTATATGTTCTGGGAGATGACATCTGTTTCTTCTTTCCTATTAATTAGTTATTGGCACGAAAATGATGCATCTAGAAAAGGTGCTCTAAAATCATTAATTATTACTGTCTTTGGTGGAGTCCTAATGCTAGCAGGAATTTTCGTTTTAAATAATATTACTGGAAGTTTTAATGTTAGTGAAATTATAGAATTCACTAAAAATCATGGATACAACGATAAATATGTAGTAGCAATGATTCTTATAATATTCGGTGCATTTACAAAATCTGCACAGTTTCCATTCCATATTTGGCTACCCGATGCAATGGCTGCACCTACACCAATCAGTAGTTACCTACACTCAGCTACAATGGTTAAAGCTGGAATCTATCTATTACTAAGAATTGGAATTGTATTCTCATTTACTTCTTCATTTGGTAATATTCTTATCATTTTCGGGACTATTACTATGCTAATAGGTTCTATTTCTGCAATTTTCCTAAAAGATTTAAAAGGAATTCTTGCATATTCAACTATTAGTCAACTTGGTATGATGACTCTTATGATAGGTATTGCTAACCTTGGTCTATACAACGATAATCACTACGTTTATACATTCGCATTCTATGCAGTATGCTTCCATATTATTAACCATGCAGCATTTAAAGCAAGTTTATTTATGATTACTGGTATTATAGATCATTCATTCCATTCACGTGATATTGAAAAACTTCGTGGTATCAAAAGATATATGCCACTTAGCTTTATATTAAGTATCATCGCTGGATTCTCTATGGCAGGAATCCCACCTTTAAGTGGATTCTACTCAAAAGAATACTTCTTAACAGTAGTTTATGGATTAACACAATCAAGTATGCTATATATGGTTATCGTAATAGCTGTAGTTATTGGAGCTTTAGGAACTGCTATTTATTCATTAATATTAGCATTCAAACCATTCCTAGGTAAATTCGATAATTCTATAATTGGGAATAAAAAATTACATCTTCCAAGTAACGGTATCTTTATATCACCAATAATACTTGTAGTCTTCGTAATTATTAACACATTCATAAAAGATTACATAGTTATTCCAGCTCAACAATCTGCGCTAGCTGTAAAAACAACTAACAACGAAGTAATCACCCATGTCCATCATGATAGTTTCTTCTCAATAGAACTTATTACTTCTATTATTGTTATCATTGCAAGTTTTGTAATTTATAAATTATTTGCAAGTGAAAATGAAATCTATAGTATAAACCCTACTATTATTTCTATTCACGGAGCATATAATAACTTAGGTAACTTACTACACAAAGTAAGTGGTACACTCCATGATACATTTGTTACAAACCAACTTAGAAGAAATATGAGTTATATCTTTGTAGTGTTATCAGCAACTATTATTGGTGGTTACTTTGCAATTGGTAGACCTATGTTAATTAATAACTTCTCTACAATTCACTACATGAATATTTTCATAGGACTATGTATAGTCGTGTGCTGTGTCGCTCTAACTACAGTCTATAATAGACTAGTACTTATTATCCTTTCTTCTGGAATTGGATTTATGATGACTGCGCTATACGTTACATTTAGGGCACCAGACTTAGCAATGACACAATTTGTAATTGAATCAATTTCTACTATTATTTCTTAATAGCATTCATTCTATTAACTGATAAAACAAAACAAGTAGAAAAAACAAAGTTTTAAACTTACTAACGCAATAATTGCGACACTAACTGGTATTAGTTTTACAATTGTAGGATTAGTAGCATATGCTTATAAAAACCCATCAGAAATTAGTCAATTTTATTTCGATAATGTTGTCGCATCTGGTGGAGGAAACATAGTAAATGTTATTATCGTAGATTTTAGGGGATTTGATACCCTATTTGAAATCACTGTTATGACAATGGTAGCTCTAATAATTTATGCTATGTTCAAAATCATTAAACGAGGAGGACCAAAAGATGAAAACTAATGATGTAATTTTAAAATCATTATCTGCTATTATTTCAGGATGTATATTTTTACTTTCTCTTAGTTTGTACTTTGGTGGTCACTTCCTTCCTGGTGGTGGTTTCGTCGGAGGACTCCTTTGTACAATGGCATTAGCTCTAGCAATGTTTACATATGGAATAGATAGAGTCAATAAACTACTTCCTATTAACTATGTATATGTAACTGCTATTGGATTACTTTTTTCCATTGGCACTGCATTTAGTGGTGTTGTAGTCGGAAAGAATTTCTTCAAACATCATTTCACTCACATTCACGTTCCAATAATGGGAGAAATGGAATTACACACAGCTGCAATATTCGACTTAGGTGTATATTTTGTAGTTGTTGGAGTTCTTATGTCAGTAATTTTAGCTTTCGGAAAGGATGGTAAATAATGGAATTTTATATGATTATCTTATGTGGTATTCTTGTTGGTTTTGGTGTTTACCTAATGCTTTCTAAGAGTATGATGCGAATAATAATCGGGGTTGGTCTTTTTGGACACGCTGCTAACCTTATTATACTTATCGCAGGAGGTTTATATGATGGAGATATTCCTATTATTTCAGAATTAGGAAAGAATTATATAGACCCTATTCCAGCAGCACTTATTCTTACTGCTATTGTTATCGGATTTGCAGTAACTTGTCTTTTAATTTCAATCTATATTGCTAACTACAAATTAAAAGGAAGCGATAATGTAATTGATCTTGAAGACGTAGAAAATATGAGGGAGGAAAGAAATAATGCATACTAATTTACCTGTTATACCAATATTTATCCCCCTTCTATTCGCAGCAATAACTGTATTATTTAGAAAAAGAATAGCAATGCAACGTTTATTAACAACATTGGCTACACTACTAGTCTTAGCATTTTCTATATATAATATCTATATGGTAAATAAACACCAAATACTAATATTAGAAATGGGGAATTGGGCTAGTCCATTTGGTATTACTTTAACATTAGACGGACTTAACAGTGTTCTAGTTACAACATCTTCGGTTGTATTTCTTGCAACATTATTATATTCATTTAAAACAATTGATAAAGTTCGAGAACTTAGTTTCTTCTATCCTGGATTTTTATTAATCATGGTTGGAATAAACGGAGCTTTCACTACAGGTGATATATTTAACCTTTTCGTTTTCTATGAAATCTTACTTATGTCATCTTACTTACTACTGTTAGTAGGTATTAATAAAGAACAACTTAAATCTTCTATTAGTTATGTACTAATGAACGTATTTGCTGGTAGCTTATTTGTTATTAGTATTGGATATCTTTACACAATTGTTGGTAGCTTAAATATGGCATACATATCTCAAACAATCTCATCGATGGCTGATCGTCGTGGATTATACCTTGTTGGAGCTGTAATGATATTTGTATTCTGTATGAAGGGTGCTCTATTTCCATTATTCACATGGATGAATAGATCATACGCAGCACCACCAATTGCAATCTCTATTATCTTCGGAGCATTGCTAACAAAAGTTGGTCTTTACTCAATAATTAGAACGTATGGATTATTCTATTACGAATCAAACTTCATCAAGTCTTATATATTAATACTTGGAGCAGTCTCAATTATAGCCGGTTGTATCGGAGCAATCTATCAAAAAGATTTAAAACAAATAGTAATTTTTAATATCGTAATTTCTCTTGGAGTTATGGTTTGCGGAACTTCAACACTGAATACTTTCGGTGTTAAAGGTGCTTTATTCTATGCAGTAAACGACATATTACTAAAAGCTGCATTATTCATAGTTGTTGGATTAATAATTTACGTTAGCGGAGTCAAATATCTTCAAAAATGTGGTTTAATCAATAAATACCCTCTTCTTGGTTGGACATATTTCATTATAGTTCTTTCATTAGCAGGGGTTCCACCATTCAGTGGATTCTATGGTAAAGCACTAATAATTAAAGGTTTAGTTACAAATAATAATACATTTATTGCTATATTAGTAGCATTATCTGGATTGGTTGTATTTTACTCTTTAATTAGAATATTCTTAAATGTATTCTACGATAATATTAATAAGAGTTTAATTTTAAAACCTCTTCCAAAAGGTGTTCAAATTCCTCTTATCGCTATCGTAGCAATAGCACTTATTATCGGAGTAAGCACTAATCTATTAGATGGTTTCTTCGATAAAGGTATACAAATGGTACTAAATCCTCAACACTATATTGACTTAGTACTTAAGAAAGGAGCATAATTATGGCACTACAATTTTTAATTAATATATTAGTTGGTGTAGTATGGATGTTCTTTTCAGGTAACTATAATTCTGAATATTTTGCAGTAGGATTTTTCTGGGGAATGGTACTACTATTTATCTTTAGAAAAACATTTGCAAAAAACATTCTAGGAGATCAACTTTATTACATTTATGTTTATAAATGGATAAAATTAATCTTAATGTTCTTATTTGAATTATTAAAAGCAGATATAAATGTTTTAAAATTAATGTTCAAAAAAGATCTTGATGTTAACCCTGTTATTTTTGAATATCCTTTAGAAGTAACAAAAAATTGGCAAATTACACTAACTTGCCAATATGATAACTTTAACACCAGGTACACTTACAGTCAATGTTGGTCATGATAATAAAACACTTCATATTCATTGCCTTGATACTGATGATATTCCTGGTGAGATTGAAGGTATAAAAAAATAGTTTTGAAAAAGCAATACTGGAGGTTGATTTAAATGGATAAAGTATTAGACTATTCAATTTTACTAGGTATATTCGCTAGTATTGCCATGATATTTTTCTTATTAATTTATATCGTAAAAAAACCGAGCATATTTGATAAATTAATAGCTAGTGATTTACTTGCTATGCCACTAATGTGCTTAATAGTTTTAGTTAGTATGTACTATAAAACTTTTTCTTATATTTCACTTATACTTATCATAGCTATTATATGTTTAGTAGGTACAGTTGTTACTGCTAGATTCTTAGCTAAAAAGGAGGTCTTTAGTGATGATACTAAATAGTATTTTAGACATTATTATTATACTTCTAATTTTAATCGCAGTAATAGCAATGCTATCAACAGTAATAGGATTTATTAGATTACCTGATGAAATAACTAAAATACACGCAGCAGGAGTTACTGGATCTTTCGCCGTAGAATTAATCCTTATAGCAGGATTTGTATACTTCTATCGTTATCTAAATGTATTTGAATATAAATTCTTATTAGCAATAGCATTCTTATTCTTAGCAGCACCCGTTTCGGCTCACATGATTTCTATAAGTGCAATAATATACAATAAACATGTATATTCTAAAAATAATACAGATGAAGCTAAAAAAGTACTTGACGATATTGAAAAATTAAATAAATAAACTAGTCTGGGGCTAACCCAAAAGTCCTAGAATTTAACAAAGTTCATATGATAACTCATAGACGCAGCAGTAGACACAATCCAATCAGTTTCGTCTTATGACTCACTTCTTGGTGTGTCCTTGCATACGTTATACGTAAGAATTTTAACGTGACTTTGGCACTAAAAATTCTAACGTACAACGCAAGTGGTTTATTGAT
>CAKMQO010000045.1 GCA_927911695.1 uncultured Gemella sp.
TGAAATAGCAATTACTGAATAGATTGCAATAAGAGTCTTTTCATGTCCTATTTTATCTGAAACAATACCCCATACAACACGTCCAAAGGTATTTGAAAGAGCGTAAACACTAACAAAAGTTGCAGCAACTGAAGCAGTTAGTCCGAACATGGTTTGGCTTATTACTGATGCGTTTGATGCTACCATAAGTCCAGAGAATGATCCAATAGCAAACATTGAAATAATAAAGTAAATGATAAACTCATTAACATTTGTTTCCAATTTTTTATTAGCAGCCTCTTGTTTAATTTCTGCAATAGGTTGAATCCAACCTTCAGGTTGATAATTCGCTGGGGCAACTTTTATGAAGAATAGAGCTATTATAATAATTACTAAGTATGCACTACCTAAGTAGATAAATGCATTATGAACTCCATAATTAGCTATTAGATTATGAGCGATTGGAGCAGCGATAACACTAGCACCACCCATTGCTCCTGTAATTAAACCAGCAGCTAAGCCTCTCTTGTCTGGAAAGAACCTAAGAGCATTACTTATAATTCCAGAATAAGCAAATGCTTGCCCAACCCCAGATAAGACACCATAGCTAAAATATAACATCCCTTTTGTAGTGGCAAATCCTGTAAGTATAAATCCAACAGCAAATAAGATTCCCCCTAAAATAATAGAGATGTTTGCTTTTCCTTTATCGGTAATAAATCCTCCAAGAATGGTAGGGATTGGAGCAATAGCTGCGTTAATAGTAAATGCTAGCATAACATCTGGCATACTCCATCCTTTTGAAACACTTAGAGGTTTTGCGAAAACACTAAATGAATATAGTGAACCTGCACATAGTAAAATTGCCATTGAGGCGAATAAGACGGTCCATCTTGTATTTTTGGTCATTTAATCATCCTTCAATATATATTAGTATGATATTAAAAAAAATAATATTAAAAAAAACGGCTAAGCTAAAGCTAGTCGAATTATTTTAGAAATATTATGATAACAGTATATAAATATTCTTATGATAAAAATATTTATTTTCATTTTCAATATCATGTTTAATGTGTATATTTTAGCATGAATATTAAATGAAAGCAACCCAAAATACTTCATATAAAAGAGAAAAATTAATTCTACAAATATTATGTGAAATATATTTTATTTGGTTTGATTATAATATATTTATTCTGTGAAAATTAATAGATATGGTCATTAATAAAAATTATTAAAAGTTTGTTGCATTAAGCCTTTTATGATATAATGAAGTGTGTTACATAGGAGGAATTATGTTTAAATTTTTAGAAAAAATGAATTAGTGGAAAAAAATGACAAACAAGAGTTGAAAAAAATTCCGACACACGTTGCTATTATAATGGATGGTAATGGACGTTGGGCTAAAAAGAGAAATATGCCTAGAATTAAAGGACACTATGAAGGGATGCAAACTGTAAAAAAAATAACAAAATATGCATCTAAACTAGGTGTAGAGTATCTAACATTATATGCTTTTTCTACAGAAAACTGGGCAAGACCTAAAGAAGAAGTTAGTTATTTAATGGATCTTCCTGAAAAGATGTTCAGTAGTTTTATGCCAGAACTTATGGAAAATAACGTAAAAGTTGAAGTTATTGGTGTTGTAGAAAAACTTCCTGAAAATACTAGGAAGGCTGTAAATGATGCAATAGAGCAGACAAAAAATAATACTGGATTAAAATTAATCTTTGCATTAAATTATGGTTCTAAAGATGAGATGTTAAGAGCAATTAAACAAATTACTAAAGACGTACAAGATAATAAATACAGTATAGATGAAATTTCTGAAGAGCATGTAAGTCAAAATCTATTTACGTCTAATACTCCAGATCCTGATCTATTAATAAGAACTTCAGGAGAACAAAGAATTTCGAACTTTTTACTTTGGCAAATTGCTTACAGTGAATTCTTGTTTACTAAAGTGGCATGGCCAGACTTTACTGAAGAAGAATTTTACAAGGCATTATTAGAATATCAAAGTAGAGATAGAAGGTTTGGAGGTTTAAATGAAGACTAGGGTAATAACGGCCATAGTGGCATTAATTGTTTTCCTACCATTACTATTTTTAGGTGGAGACTATTTTAAATTTACAACATTCGCACTAGGTGTGATGGCTATGTATGAAATAGTAAGAATGACTTTTAAAGAAATAAACATAGTAGTTTTAGGGTTATCTTCCTTAGTAGGTGCACTACTATTTTTAAATGAAGAAATTTCACAGTTACAACTTTACGGATTACTTTTTTTAATTTTAGTTGGTATGTTAGCGACTGTAGTTGCAACAGGTCATGAAATTAAATTAGTTGAAAATTGGTTCGATTATATTTGTAACTGCCTATATTTTCATAGGATTTTATTGTTTGTTTATGATAAGAAACTTGAGCTTATCTCATGTAGCTTATTTATTGCTTACAATTTGGTTTACTGATAGTTTTGCCTATTTTGGAGGAATGAAGTTTGGGAAAAATAAACTTTCACCGAAAATAAGTCCTAACAAATCAATTGAAGGTTCAGTAATAGGTAGTCTATCATCAATAGTAATAGCATTATTATTTTTCTATACAACTAATATATTTTCTAATCTTATTAGTTGCGATTGCTATTACATTGATATGTTAGTGCCGTTGGTCAATTTTGGTGATTTAATTGAATCAGCATATAAGAGAGAATATCAAGTAAAAGATAGTAGTAATTTATTACCAGGGCATGGTGGTATTTTCGACAGATTTGATTCTGTTATTCTATCAGCACCATGTCTAATAATATTACTAAGTTTATTTTAAAATATAGAGAGGGGTATTAGATGCAAGGGATTATAGCATTTATATTAATATTTTTTGTAGTAGTAACTATTCACGAATTTGGACATTTTATTGCTGCGAAAAGAGCAGGGATTTTATGTCAGGAATTCGCAATTGGAATGGGACCTAAAATATTTCATAAAAAAATAGGAGAGACTAACTTTACAATAAGACTTCTTCCAGTCGGCGGATATGTTAAGATGCCAGATAATGTTTTTGATTTTAATAATGACATGTCGGTATATGACCTAAAAAAAGGAATGAAAGTTAGTTTAAAACTAGATGAAAACGATAAGGTTGAAAAAATAGTTTTAGATAAAAGCAATGATATGGATCTACTTCCACTAGAGCTTAAAAAGTTTGATCTTACTGAGAAACTTTTTGTGAAAGGTTTTGTTGGTGATAAAATAGAACGCTATGAAGTAAGAAAAGATGCTTGTGTTGTCTTTGGAGGAATGGAGGAGCAAATAGCACCAATAGAAAGAATGTTTTCTTCACACTCATGGGGGCAAAAATTCTGGACATTATTTGCAGGACCATTAATGAACTTTATATTAGCTTTAGCAATTTTCTTAGGCATTTCAATTTATAGTGGAGTACCATCTAATACAACGCGTTTAGGTGAACTAGCTTCTAACTATCCAGCTTATTCAGCAGGATTAAAACAAGGTGACATAGTTGAGCAAGTAAATGGTAAGAGCGTTACTACATGGAAAGAAATGACAAAAGAAATCGTAGGTTCTAATGGTTCTGAGCTTACATTAAAAGTGTCACGTGATGGTTCACAACAAGAAATTAAAGTTACACCAAAAGAAGAAGTTACCGTGGAAAAGGGTAAAGAAGTTAAAACATATAAACTAGGAATAAACCAAGCTTATGAGAAAGACTTAGCTGGTTCAATTAAGAGTGGGTTTGAACAAACTCTATTCTACGGAACAGGGATTTTCATGGGAATTATTAATCTGTTTGCTTCATTATTTACTGGTGGATTTAGTTTGAATCAACTTGGAGGACCTGTAGCGATTTATGAAATGTCTTCTGCAGCTGCACAGAGTGGTTTAATTACAACATTAAAATGGACAGGAATTTTAAGTGTTAACTTAGGTCTTATGAACCTAATTCCTATTCCAGTTCTTGATGGAGGACGTATCATATTCGTAATTTATGAAGCAATCTTCAAAAAGCCAATTAATAAAAAAGCTCAATACTACTTAACTGTTGCATTCGGATTATTAATGGTTGCGTTAATGTTAGCAGTGACATGGAATGATATTCAAAGATTATTTGGAAAATAGATAATATTTATAACGAGAAGTTGATTTTACTTCTCGTTATTTTTCTATATTTTTACAAGAATAGTTAATTTTAATGAGAAGTTTTTTATATTCTTTTAGAAGTATAGATTAAGGATATTACTATTAATTTTAATAAATATAAGATATAATATTAGTGGGTATTTTATACCTATTAAACTATTTGTACAAAGTAATAATAAGGAGCCTTGCAGAAATGCATGGCTCTTTTTAAGGATTTATAGTTATGAAAAAAGAAAATTAAAAATATTGTAATTAAGATTTTAGGTGAGCAACCTATTATTTTGGATTGTTTTAAGATATAATATAATAGAGATAATTTATAGAAAAAGGTGATAATATGGTCAAATTTTTACATACTGCTGATTGGCATATTGGAAGAAAATTACAAGGAAAAGATTTATTAGAAGATCAGCAAATTGTATTAGATAATCTAATAACTGAAATGAAGAAAATCAATCCTGATTTTTTAATTATTGCAGGAGATTTATATGATAGAAGTGTTCCCAGTAAAGAAGCGACTAAACTTCTACAAGAACTTTTAGTTAAAATTAATATAGAGTGTAATGTACCCATTTTTGCCATTAGTGGAAATCATGACAGTAGAGAAAGATTATCGATTGGTGAAGCTTGGTTTAGCAAACATAAATTTTATCTTCACACAAGATTAGAGCAAGCTTTTGATAGAATTTCTTATGAAGATGCTGATATATATTTATTACCATATTTTGAACCTTTTGAAGCGAGAGAATATTTTGAAGATACTACATTAACAACACATAATGCAGCTACTAAAAGAGTAATTGATGAAATTTATAAAAATTTGGATACTAATAAGACTAATATTTTAGTAGCTCATACTTTTGTTTCTGGTGGATTAGAGACCGATTCTGAAAGAGAAATATCTGTAGGTACTGTTGAAAATGTAGCTGTGGAAGTCTTTGATAAGTTTGATTATGTAGCTCTAGGTCATCTTCATAATCCGAATGCAATAAAAGAGGAACGTTTGAAATATAGTGGAAGTCCAATGGCGTATTCATTCTCTGAAGCTTCTCAAACCAAAGGTATAAGGCTTATAGAGGTAACAAAAGAAAGTTATAGTGAAGATTTTATTCCATTAAAACAAAAAAGGAAGCTACATAATATTAGTACATCTTATGTAGAAGTTTTAACGAAGGAATTTCAACAAAATTATGATTGTAAAAATGATTATTTTAGTATGGAACTGAGTGGTTTAGAGGGAATTACTGATCCGTTACCTAGAATTAAAGAATATTATCCTAATACTCTTATACTAAAGCAAAAAAGAAATACTAGTACCGATAATGAAGTGAAATTGGATAGAGAAATGCTAACTAAGAGTCCTTTGCAGTTAATAGAGGGGTTCTATAATGAACAAACTGGTAGTGAATTAACTGAAGGTCAAAAACAAGTACTGGTAAATATTATAGATAAGGTGAATCAAGATGAAACCAATTAGATTAGAATTAAAAGAATTTGGTCCATATAAGAACGAAATAATAGAATGGGATAGAATAATAAATGAACCGATATTTCTAATTACGGGAAAAACTGGCTCAGGGAAATCAACACTATTTGATGCTATTACTTATGCATTATACAATAAGACAACAGGAGGCAAAGATATAGCCTCACTAAGAACAAAGACAGCCTTGGATAAGGATAAAACCCAGGTTAATTTTGATTTTGAATTAAGTGGAAAAAAATATAGAATCGAGAGAACTCTGGCGTATTTGAAGGCTGGTAATAAAAACTTAACTTCGGGGAAAGTTGCTTTAATGCAATATAATGATGAAAAATTAGAAGTAATCGCCACAAAAGAGCAAGAGGTAAAAGAAAAGGTAGAAGAGTTGATAGGTTTAGATGATAAGCAATTTTGTCAAATAATTATCTTACCTCAAGGAAAATTTAAAGAGTTCTTATTATCGAAATCGAGTGAGAAAAAAGAAACTTTGAGATCATTATTTAATACTTATTTCTATCAAAAATTCGTGGAACAACTGCAAGAACAAGCCAAAAAACTAGATAGTTCACATAAACAAAAAGAAAAAGAGTTAATTACTAGATTTGAGCAGTTTGATATTGAGGAAGAACTTACAAAGTTTGAATATTTAAAAGACGAAAATTTTGAAGAAATACTAAGCATTATTCAATCGCAAGAAGAAACAATAAAAATTGAGAAAAAAGAATTATTAAAATTAGAATGCAGTTTTTTCTAAAGAAAAAGAGAATTTTATAGAATTAAGTAAGATTAATGATAAATTCACTCAACTTAAAAATAACAAGTTAGAACTAGAAGAATTAAGTGGAAAAGAAGATTATTATGGTAAACTTAGATTAGAAGTAGAGAAGTTAAAAGAGTTACAAAAGAGTAAAGATAAGATTATAGAGTATAGTACTTTATTAAATAAACAATCACAATTAAGAAACTTTGAGAAAGATTTATTAATTAATACAGAAAAATACAAATTAGACTTAGAAAATAATAAGAAGTTAGAGTTAGAATTAAATGCACAAAAAACTGATATAGAAGAACTTAGAAAGGAAACTATTGATTATAAGTTTTTCTATAATAACTTAAATGAATTAAATTTAGCTAAAACTAACATTGAAATTTATAGTAAATCATTAGAAGAACTTACTTTGAAAAAAGAAACATATAAAGAATTAGATTCTAGTCTAAAAGTTGCAAAAGAAAGCTACCTAGAGGATATTGAGGAGAAAAATATACTAGAGAGCAGTATTGGTAAGTTAAAATTAGAAGTTTTAAAGAAAGAACAAGATGTAGAAAAATTTGAAGAATATAATAACAAATTATCTGAAGTAAATGATAAGAGTGTGAAACTTACTGTTGATAAAAAACAATTAGAAGAACTGGAAGTAGAGAAGAAGAAGCTTGAGCAAGAAGTTGAGTTATTAAATAAGAATAAAGAACAAGAAATTTTAAATGATTTTTTATTGAAATTGCATGAGGGGGATGATTGTCCTTTATGTAAACAAAAAATTGAACACTTACCAGATATTCCCGATTTAGCGGTAGTAGATGAAAGTATAGAAAAATCGCTTCAAAAAGTTAATAAAGATATAATTCAACTAGAAACTCTTATAAAAAAAGATGAAGAAGAAATAGGAAGAATAAGTACTCTTCTGAAAAATTTAGAGAATACAATTAACCTTAAAGCTAAGGAAGAACTGTCACAATTAGAAGATGAATTAAAGGGTGAAAATATTAAACTAACTGATATTAGTAAAGTAATCAAAATATCTGAGGATAAAATTAAGGGACTTACTCGAGAAATAGAGGAACTTTCAGAGTTATTTAAAAATGAAGACGAGATTAAACAAAACCATCTAGAAGCTAAAAATAAAATCGAACAGTTTGAGAAGAATGTAAAAATAGAGCTAGATG
Source organism: uncultured Gemella sp. (assembly GCA_927911695.1). Classification (GTDB taxonomy): domain Bacteria; phylum Bacillota; class Bacilli; order Staphylococcales; family Gemellaceae; genus Gemella. The sequence goes on from CAKMQO010000045.1 coordinate 7,567, forward strand.
TGTTTGCAGACTATTATGAGAAAATACAATCTCAGGTTGAAGACTTTGATAATACATGCAACGCTCTACAAAATAATAGTAATGAATTATTGGTGAGAAAAACGAGACTAGAAACAGAACAGAAAAATAATAAGACGAATTTACTAGAAGTTAGTAAAAGAATAGAAAGTATTGTTGATAATTTTACTAAATCCAAGCTTAATAAGTATTACATAACCTTAGAAATGGCAGAAGAAAATATCGCGGAATTGAATAATTTAGAAGAATTTGAATCTCAAATTAATAAATTTGAAGATGCCAAGAAAATTATAGTAAATTCAATAGAAAAACTCGAAGAAGAGCTAAAAGAGCTAGAACAACCCGATTTAGAAGAAGGGCAACAGAAACTAAAAAATATTGAATCTCAAGTTAATGATTTTATAGAAAAAGTTGCAATTCTTAATACAAGATTAGAAAATAATAAAAAATTATATGATAAAATTCATAGTGAGTATATTAATTTATTAGAATCTTCTAAAGAGATAAGAGAAATTATAGCATTTAGTGATGTTGTCAGCGGGAAGACTGAAAATAGAAAATCATTAGAAACATATGTTCAAGGGTATTATCTAGACTTGATTCTAGTTGCTGGTACGAAAAGATTATTACAGATGACAAATGATAGATATAGATTTATCAGACGTGATGAAAAATCAAAAGGTGGAGGACTTCAAGGATTAGAGATAGAAATACATGATATTTACCTAAATAGTACTCGTATTATTAGTTCTCTTTCTGGAGGAGAATTATTCTTAGCTTCTTTAGCTCTTGCTTTAGGACTAGCCGAAGTTATTCAAAATGAAAGTGGTGGAATATCACTTGAGACTATCTTTATCGATGAAGGATTTGGATCATTAGATGCTGAAACACTCGATATTGCACTAACAACACTAATAGATTTACAATCGTACGGAAGAAATATTGGTATTATTTCACATGTTAGTGAGTTAAAAGAAAGAATTAGACCAAAGGTAGAAGTCTATTCTAAAGATAATTATGCGAAGATTAAAATGACTGGAATATAATGTAATATAAAAAGAAAGGAGAAAACATGAACTTAGAATTATTAATTGGTCCAAGTGGTGTAGGGAAAACTAACTACATATTAATGATATTGAATTAAACAGAGATAACCATAAAATAATTGTATTAACTCCGGAACAGAACAGTTTTAATTTTGAAAAAATGTTATGTGATAAGTTCGGTGGTACTTTTAATATTGATGTTATGAATTTCTCAAGTCTAACTAGAAAATTATCAAAACAGTTAGGAATGGATAATCTTAGTAGACTTGGAGATAATATTAAGCCATTCTACTTTTATAAAGCTGCAAAAAATTTAGAAAGTAGTGATAACTTTTTAGTTAAAAGAATTTTACAAGATGTTAATTTTATAGAAGTTGTAGAAGAAATTATAAATGAATTAAAAGAGTATAAAGTAAGTATTAATGTATTAGAAGAGTATCTGGAGAAAAATACTAATCTAGATAGTAGTCATAAAGAAAAAATTGGAAGCTATTTTAGAAATATATGTTGAATATTCGAGGTTATTAAAAGAACAGGGTTCTTTTGACAAAGTAGATTATATAACTGAATTGCTATTATATCTAGAATATATTGATTTAAGTGACTACATTTTTTATGTGGATGCTTATTATAACTTTACAGCACAGGAATATTATTACATTGGAAAACTAGCTGAGAAGTCTAAAAAGTTAATAATTAGTGTTATAAGTGATGCAAATAGATATTTTAATTTTGATTTAGTTCAACTGGTTCAAGGTTATGAACTAGAAAAGATGAAATATAATGATTTTTTATCTATCTGATTTGTATAGTAAAGAAAAATATAAGCTAGATATTTTTAGAAAATCTCATGAGATAGTCGCTAGTATGAATGAAATAGTGAAAAATAATAAAGATGTGAATTTTTCTGTAGTAGCATTCGTAAAAAAAAGAAGAAATAAATACGCTGAAATTTAAAATAAAAAGATATAAAGTAGAGGAATATGAAATGTTAGAAACTCATAGAGGTCGCTTTAATGGAGTTTCTAATGATATTCTTGCTGATAAATATTATAAAAACTTCACAGCACAGTATGAGATTGATGATAGTATTGAAATTATGTGTGCAAAAAATAAGGAGTTAGAGGTTAAGCAAATCGCTCGTGAGATTGTGAAACTAAAACATAGTAATATCAATCAAAATGAGATAGCAATTCTTTATCGTGATAATACATATGAAAATTATTTAAATATATTTAAAGATTATAATTTAGACGTCCATCTAGATAAAAATATTGAAACTAGCAATCACCGTTTAGTTAAGTTATACAAGAAACATTATATTTTGATGAAGGTAGGTTTAAAATTAGATTATTAAATTTACTGAAAACTAGGTTAACGAATTTTGAGAACATTTATCGTCAGAAAGCTATTGCACATGTTCTACTAGAAGATTCGAATATTGATGAAAAACAACTAGAAAAAGCTATTGCAGAGTTAGACGAAAATATAATAAAAGATAAGTTCTTAGCAAGCAATCTAGTAAATAATGTAGGTGGAAAATATAAATACAGCGATTTATTAGAAAAAGTTAGAGTAGTTTCAATAGATGATCTTGAAAATATACTAAATGAGAAACTGGTAAATATGTATAGTGATATTTTAAAAGATTATTTTGTTGAAAAAATGACAAAGTATACAACTGAACAGCTTGAAATTTGTAGACAAGTTTTATTAGAACTTATTGATAAGGTTTCAGATGTCTCAGTTAAGAACAATCTTCAAGCTAAGAGATATATAAAAAAATTAGTAGATGTTTTTGATCATTGCAAAATTAAAATGTATCTTGATAAAGAAGATGGTGAGTATGATAACATCGAAGAGCTAAAAATTGATAGTATAGATAGACAGGTTTACAAAAAAATTCTTGAATATATTAATGATATAAATGAAAACTTTGGTAGTGAAAAGTTTGAGTATAAAAAATTTGTAACTTTATTTAATACTGGATTAACATCTATCAAGTACCGTTCAATACCAGAGATTAATAATTCTATTATTATGTCTACTATGGATTTAGCAAAAGTTGAAAATAAAAAAGTCGTCTTTGTTTTAGGATTTAATAAGGATGTATTGCCAGTATCTAAAAGTTCAGGATTAATAGATGATAAAGATAAAGAAAGATTAATTAACGATAATATCTTTTTATCACCGACAAAAGAAGCGGCACTTATTGATGAAGAGTTTGTAGCTTATATTGCTATGACGAGAGCTCAAGAAAAGACATATATAAGTTACAGTTTACTTGATAAAAGTTTTAAAGAGAATTTTGCATCTCCATACTTAAATACTGTGAGATCTTTATTCCCAGAATTAAAAGAAAAAGCAAACTTCAAAAATTTTAGAGTTTTCTATTGCTGATTATAATTACTATTTAGAAAATATTTCAGAGATAGTTTCAATTAAGGAATTTAATTATCTATTTGCAAAAATTTATCGTAGATTTATGGAAGTGAAAGATAGTAAGACAAAGGAAGTTGAAGTTTTAGTAGAGCTTATGATTAAGTTTTTAGAACATTATCAACTTACTTCAGTACATGAAAGTTATGAAAACTACGAAGTTCTTGATGAATTAAATGACAG
>CAKMQO010000046.1 GCA_927911695.1 uncultured Gemella sp.
AGAATTGTAAATAAAGTAGCATTAATATATTTATAATATTTTTGAAAATAGTTTTAAGAAACAGTGATGAGTGATATAGTGATTTTTATAATTAAATATAGTATTTTTGAATTGTCAGAATTTTTCAGATATTTTTTAAAAAAACGTATTGACAATCAAAAAAACTGTTGCTATAATGTAAACAAGAATTAAACGTAAAGGAGAACAAAGATTTATGAAACTGTATCAAGTTGACACGCTACAATTAAATATTCGTTGGCAAAGCCACTAGATACTGAGTCGATCTTGTTTCTTTTGACATAGATACGGCTCTCAGGCGAGAAGTAAGTATCTATGTGGATTATTTGTGATGGAAAAATCGAGGCCACATAGAAATATCTAGGTGGTTTTTTATATTATTAAAAATTATACGTAAGGACCACTAGATATATGCTAGTGGTCTTTTTTATATAGATACGCTTCTAAAAATTTGAATACAAAAAAATATTAAAGATAAAATTTAAAGGAGATTATTAAAATGAAAGTAAATAAAATTTTTGTAGCATTCGCGGTATTATTAGTTTGTGTATTAGGTTATGGGTTCTTCTCAGGTAAAAAAGGTGAGGAAACTAAAAAAATTGAAAACAAAGAAGTGAAAGTAGGGGTTCTTCAATTACTTAGTCACCCAGCTCTTGACCAAATTTATAAAGGTTTAGAAGATGGACTTAAAAAAGAAGGATATGAAGTTGGTAAGAACTTAAAAATTGATCTTCAAAATGCTCAAGGTGATCAAAGTAACTTAGCAAGTATGGGTCAAAAATTAGTTACAGATAACAACGATATCTTAGTAGGTATTACAACACCAGCTACTTTATCACTATCAAATGCAACTAAAGACAAACCAATTATCATGGGTGGTATTACATATCCGGTTGAAGCAGGATTAATTAAAGCTGAAGACAAACCAGGAAACAATATTACTGGTGTTAGTGATAGAACTCCGATTAAACAACAACTAGAAATCATGAAAAAAGTATTACCTAACATGAAAAAAGTTGGAATTCTTTACACAGCTAGTGAAGATAACTCTGTAAAACAAGCTCAAGAAGCAGAAAAATTAGCTAAAGAATTAGGATTAGAAGTTAAAGTTTCAACAGTAGCTAATACAAATGATATTCAACAAGTAACAGAGAGTCTTGCTTCAGAAACAGATGCAATCTTCGTACCAATCGATAACACAATCGCTAGTGCAATGGCAACAGTTGTAAAAGTTACTGATGCTAAGAAAATTCCTGTATTCCCATCTGCAGATACAATGGTAGCTGATGGAGGACTATTAGGACTAGGTGTTGACCAATATCAAATCGGTGTTGAGACTGCAAAAGTTGTTGCAAAAGTATTAAAAGGTGCGGATACTAAAGATATGCCAATCGTTCTTGCTAATGAAGGTGTAATTTATCTAAATGAAGCAAAAGCAAAACAATTAGGAATTGAAATTCCAAAAGAAATTAAAGATAAAGCAAAAGTAGTAGATAAAAAATAATATTATTGATATTATATTATTAAGACCTATTATAGGTAATAAATAAAGATGAAGGAGCGACTCATTAAATCGATAAAAATAATTGTTCATGAGTCGCTCTATATTATATAATCTAGTTTAGAGGAAATATTAAATAAAAGAGGTGCAAAATGGATTTATTTATTTCAGCGATTTCACAGGGAATGCTGTGGGGAATATTATCGCTTGGATTATTTATAAGTTTTAGAGTATTAAATATTGCAGATATGACAACTGAAGGTGCTTATCCTTTAGGAGCTGCCGTCTGTGTGATCTGTATACATAATGGGATTAATCCAATAATAGCTACACTGATTTCAATAGTAGCAGGTATGTTAGCAGGTCTTGTTACGGGATTCTTAATTACCGTTTGTAAAATTCCAAGTTTACTTGCAGGAATCTTAACAATGACTGCATTATTATCGGTGAATCTTAGAATAATGGGAAGACCAAATTTAAGTTTAATCAATAAAGATACGATTTTTAGTAAAATGCAAGGATTAGACTTACCAACTCATTATGATACTGTATTTGTTGGAATTATTCTTTCTGGATTAATTATCTTTGCTATGTCTTTATTCTTTTCAACAGAATTAGGTCAGAGTTTAATTGCAACAGGAGATAATGAGAAAATGGCAACAGCATTAGGTATTTCTACAAAAACAATGACAATTTTAGGATTAATGCTTGCTAATGGAATTATTTCTTTAGCTGGTGCGATTTTAGCACAAAACAATGGTTATTCAGATGTAAACAGTGGTATCGGGGTAATAGTAGTAGCTTTAGCAGCAATCATTATAGGAGAAGTAATCTTCAAAGATGTATCTTTCACTACAAGATTAATTTGTGTAATCTGTGGTGCGATAATTTATAGATTACTGCTAGTTGGAGTATTAAAATTAAATATTATTGGAGCTAATGACTTCAAATTAGTTTCAGCATTAGTAATAGCTTTATTCTTAACATTACCTCAATTAAAACTAAAAACTAAGAGAAAGGATGCGTAGTACATGTCATTTATAAAAATTAATAAAATAGATAAAACATTCTTTCCTGGAACTATTAGAGAGCAACATGCTTTAAAAAATGTTAGTCTTGAAATAAAAGATGGTGATTTTATTACTATTCTTGGTGGAAATGGAGCAGGGAAGTCAACTTTTCTTATGCCTTAGCAGGTTCTTTCTCGTTAGATGGTGGAGAAATCTTAATCGAAGGAAAAGATGTAAGTAATATAGTAGAACACAAGAGAGCAGGATTCATTAGTAGAGTTTTCCAAAACCCACTTGATGGAACAGCTCCTCGTATGACTGTAGCACAGAATATGTCTTTGGCACTTCGACGTGGTAAAGTTAGAGGTTTTAAACCGGGTACTACTAAAGAAGATAGGAAACTTTTTAAAGAATTGCTAGCGAGTTTAGACTTAGGGCTAGAAGATAGATTAGATAGTGAGATGGGATTATTGTCTGGTGGACAACGTCAGGCTATTGCACTTTTAATGGCGACTATGACAACACCTAAACTTTTGCTTCTTGATGAACATACGGCAGCATTAGACCCTAAAACACAGAAAAAAATAATGGAACTTACTCGTGAAAAAATAGAAGAGAAAAAGTTAACTGCCTTAATGATTACTCATAATATTCAAGATGCGGTGAAATACGGTAATAGAATAATAGTGTTGCATCGTGGAGAGTTAGTGCGTGATATCAGTAAAGAAGAAAAAGAAAAACTTGATGCAAAAGCATTATACGAGTTACTTTATAACTTAGAAGAAAGTGAATAGAACCTCATGGGGGTGACTTAACAAAATTAAGTTTAAGTCGCTCCTTTTTTCATTTTAAATTCATTTAAATAATATATACTGATTTTGTTAATAAATGTAAATCTAAAATTCTATAGAATTTGATAACTATTGTTTTACATTTATAAGTGAATTAAGTAAAATATAGTAGAAATTTAGTATGAGGAGATTGTTATGAAAATTCTTGTTGTAGAAGATGAACGCGATTTGAATAGAATAATTACTAAACACTTAAAAAGAAATAATTATAGTGTAGATAGCTGTTTCGATGGCGGGGAAGCATTGGATTTTGTTAGTTATAGTGACTATGATTTGATTATTACTGATATTATGATGCCAAATATTGATGGCTATGAGTTTATCAAAAGGCTTCGCGAGAGTAAAAATAATACACCTGTTATTATGTTAACTGCTAAAGATACTTTAGAGGATAAAATTGTCGGTCTTGATAGTGGTGCTGATGATTATATAGTTAAGCCGTTTGAATTTGACGAACTATCTGCGAGAATAAGGGTTCTAATGAGAAGAAATTATGGTTTAGCAACTAATATTATTCAAGTCGATGATATTGTACTTGATATTTCAAAAAAACAAGTTACTAGAAATGGCGAGAACATTGGCTTAACTGGTAAAGAATATGAGGTATTAGAGTATCTTATGAAGAATAAAGAAAGTATATTGAGTCGTGATCAGATTCTTAATCATGTTTGGGATTATGATTATGACGGGGCTTCTAATATAGTAGATGTTATTATAAAAAATATTAGAAAAAAATTAGATAACGGTACAGATAAGACTATTATTTACACTAAAAGGGGGCTAGGATACTTTGTTAAATAAAATTAAGAAATTATCAATATTTTCATTTAGAAAAGTATCATTAACTTTCAAAATCACTTTATGGTACACAATATTTATAGTTTTATTAATAGGATCACTGATAGTTGGGACATTTTTAGTTAGTGATAGTGTTGTTGAAAAGAATAGTGAAAAGAAATTGATAGAAGAAGTAGCTGAAATCTCAAGTGGATCTGATAAGTTTACCCCGTATGAAGATGGAGTGACCTTATCTGTTTATGATAAAGATGGGAATCTTGTTGCAGGTTCTGTACCTAGAAATTTTAAAGTTAATGATTTTAGTCTAGGAGTTATTTCTGAATATAAAGATGTAAATAATAATAAGTATTTATATTATGATTCAGAAACTAGTTCTGCTAGATTAGGGAATGGAAAATATGTGAGAGGTATAGTACAAATTACCAATAATATAAACGGTTGGATATTGCCTTTAATTATTGTTGTGGGTAGTCCGTTCGTTATTTTGATAATAATGTATGGTGGATACTTGATAATAAGGAGTTCATTGAAACCTGTAAGAGATATGACCGAAACTGCTGAGGTGATTGCCAAAAGTAACGACCTTACTAAACGAATCCATATAGAAGATGGTGTAGATGAGGTACATAAATTAGGGAAAGTATTTAATGAAATGTTAGAAACGCTAGAAAATTCATCGAAAAGAGAACGCCAATTTAGTTCGGATGTATCACATGAACTCCGTACACCAATTTCTGTAATTATGGCAGAAAGTGAATATGGAGCTAAATATACAGATTCTATAGAAGACGCTAAAGAATCATTTGATGTAATAGAAAGACAAAGTAAAAGAATGACTTCTATGATTAATCAAATTTTAGAATTATCTAGACTAGATAGTCGTTTAGAGATTCCAAAGGAAGAAATTCTTCTATCAGACAAAATAAAACATACATTAGAAGACTATAAAATTCTATTCGATAATAAGAATATAAAGTTATTCATAAATATAGAAGAAAATATCATAGTTCTTGCAAATGAAGCTTTAATTATGAGAATGATAGATAACTTATTATCTAATGCTTTAAAATATGCTGAAACAGAAGTAAAAGTTTGTTTAGCAAAAAGAAATAGAATAATACTTGAAGTTACAGACGACGGAATAGGGATAAATGATACTGAAAAAAAACATATTTGGGATAGATTTTATAAAATAGATAAATCCAGAACTACAACAGAGGATAATTCTTCGGGGTTAGGGTTATCTATTACGAAAAAAATAGTAGAATTACATGATGGGAAAATAGCTGTATTAGATAATAAACCAAAAGGAACAAAATTTGTAGTGAATATATAAGAATAATGAAGCACATCTTTAAAACAGGAAGGTGTGCTTTTAATATAATGGAAATTCAAAATAAATGAAATCTTCATTT